>JAKPBM010000400.1 GCA_029778935.1 Bacillota bacterium
GTCCGGCACTTCCATGGAGAGGATGACTTCCTCGTCCACTTCGGACACGCCGTTGCCGAAACTCGTGCGGGAGACAGGCTCGCCGTTGATGTAGAAGATATACTCCTTTTCGTTCCACTCAAAGCCGTACACGTTGTATTCGGTGCACATGTTGGGCACGACGATGGAGGCAACGTGCAGGGAATCCAGCTGGTTGGGGCCGGCCTTGCTGCCCGTGACTCCCTTGCAGTGGATGTTCTGGGAGGCGACCATCTGGCCGTTTTCGTTAAAAGCCTCGAAGATGTCGATTTCCGCGCCGCCTGGCCCGCCGCGGGAGTATTCCGCTTCGTAGGGGTGCCGGGCCTGCAGCCAGAAAGCGCTCCAGAAGCTGTCCTTCGGGTATGCTTCGGAGCAGATGCAGCGGACCTCGAAATAACCGCGGACAAAGCGCTGCTTGATGGCGACGGAGCCGGTGTACCAGCCGGGGCCGAACTGGCCGTTTTCCTCGTAGGCCGCCCGCAGCACCAGATTGCCGTCACGAAGCAGCACCTGGCTGGGCGAATGGAACCCGGCCCGGCTGCGGCCGGTTCCGCGGTAGTACCAGACGTCGGTGTTTAAAGTGTCCCCGTCGAAATGGTCTTCCAAAACGAGTCGGTATCCTTCGGGAGCGGACATAAGCTGACACATCCTTTCCTTGTGTTGCAAGATTTATACCATCAAATCGGCAAACTCCGGATGTTTTTCAAACCACCTGGCGGCGTAGGGGCAGGAGGCGGCCGTTTTATAGCCTTCCGCGCGGATTTTTTCCACGGCGGCCCGCATCAGCAAATCGGCAATCCCCTGGCCCCGCAGGGATTCGTCCACAAAGGTTCGGGTGATGTCGACCGTGCCGGGGGCGGTAAAGGGAAAGACAATCTCGGCAAGAAGGGTGTCGGATTCGCCCAAAGCGAAAAAGCGGTTGTTTTCGTACGAAAACTGCATGGTAGTTTCCTCCAAATCATATAGCCGAGTCCATTATAACAGGGCGGCGGCAAAGGTCAAGCAAAAAAATTGCATACATAAAAATAAAAAAAGCGAAAATACTGTTTTTGGGGTATCAGATCCAATCGCAATACCGGGGGAAGCACTTTATTGACATTCAGGAGGTTTATATGGGAATTATAGGTTGGCTTGTCATCGGCGCGTTGGCCGGATGGATAGCCAGTATCATCACCGGCAACAACGAGAAAATGGGCGCCGGGAAGAACATCCTGGTGGGTATCGTAGGCGGTTTTCTCGGCGGGTTGATTATGAACCTGATCGGAAACTACGGTATCACGGGGTTCAACCTCTGGAGCCTGTTTGTGGCCGTCATTGGCGCCACGCTGCTGCTGATTATCGTCAACGCCTTTACGAAAAAGGCAAGATAGCCCTGCCCCCTAGCCGGGAAGGAACTCCTTCCCGGCTTTCCTATTTGCGTGGAATGTAATGACTTCCGGACGGCTTTGCCGGAGGCGGGCGGCATAGCCCCTGCCGCCCGCCGGTTTTCAAAATTTCGGCAAAGGCCAAAATAACAGGGCCGCCCTATGGGATGCAGGAACGGCCGGCAGGGCGAAATTTCAAACATTTTGGCGGCGGTTCTATTGACATAAGCTGCGTCATAGGATATAGTATGAAATGAGTATAAACATTATATGAAAAATATATTCCGGCGTCGTTTCCCGCTTTGCCGCCCGCCGGCGTGGCAGGGCGGACAGAGGGAAAGTTT
>JAKPBM010000411.1 GCA_029778935.1 Bacillota bacterium
ATCCACGGAAAACCGGCCGTCGGGAGCTTTTTTGATATATTCCTGCACAAAGCCGCCTAAATTTTCCATAGCCGTCGTCACGTCGTCATGGCAGAGAAAGCAGCAGGGGCCGATGGAAGGGCCGATAGCGGCGACGATGTCCTTCGGCCGGGTGCCAAAATGAGCCGTTAGGGCGGCAACGCCCTTTGGGGCGATGGCCAATGCCGTGCCCCGCCAGCCGGCGTGGACAACCCCGGCGGCGTGGCTGGCCCTGTCATAAAGCAGGATGGGCACGCAGTCGGCAAAATACCCGGAAAGAATGATATTTTTCGTGTCCGTCACCAGCCCGTCGCACTCCTGGGCGGTATAGGCCAGCTCCACGGGCAGGCAGTCCCGCATTCCGGCCGGGCGAACATAGTCTTTATGAACCTGTTTGGTAAAGGCAACAGGCGTATCGGCGGAAAAAGCGGCATTGAGAATCCTTCTGTAATTTTCCGCTACAAAACCCGGCTCGTCATGTTCCGCGTGGCCCAGATTCAGGCTGTCTTTGGGCGGGCGGCTTACCCCGCCCAGGCGGGTGGAAAAGCAGTGGCGAAGGTTTTTTACCTCGCTTAAGGCCGGGCACACAAGGAAAGTGACCCCGTTTTTCGTTACTTCCGGGAATGGGATACTCTGCATACGGCTCCTCCCAGCAGGAATTGACAAAGGGCCGCTTTTTGCAAAGCGAAAGGGCGGTTTGGCCCGTAAAAAGGAACAAAAAGCAAAAAGCGGCAAGAAAATGTCGGGATACAATTATTATAGCACGGCGGGCAGGGGACTACAAGCAAACACGCGGGAAGCCATCGGCAAAAACTTGGGAAAAAATCCCCGCTTTGCCTTGCAATCCCTATGCCCCTGTGATAAACTTTACATCGAAGTATATAAACGAGGTGGACGAGGTATGACAATCGGTCTTCAGCTGTATACGGTGCGCGAGTACACCCGTACGTTGGAAGATTTGAAGGAAACCCTGAAAAAAGTGGCCCAGTGCGGCTACACCGTCGTGGAAACCGCCGGCTACTACGGCTTAAGCGCCAAGGAACTGGCCGATCTGCTGGCGTATTACGGCCTGCGGACCGTTTCGACCCATACGGGCTTTGAAGCCGTCGTATCCAACCTGGAACAGGTCATCGCCGACCATAAGGCGCTGGGCGCGACCCACTGCGGCGTGCCCGCCATGCCCGGCCGGTGGTACTGCCGCACGAAAGCCGGCTTTGCGGCCTTCGGCGAGAGGATGGAAATCGCCGCCAAAGAGCTGGCCAAAGAGGGCATTACCCTTTCCTATCACAACCACACCTTCGAGTTTGAGCCGGTGGAAGGCGGTACCTGCGGCGAGGCGGTGCTGTTTGACAGCGCCCCGACGGTGTACCTGCAGCTGGACACGGGCCACTGCTACGCCGCCCACGAAGACCCCGCCGCCTGGCTGGCAAAGTACCAGAACCGCATCGTGACCGTTCACTATAAAGACGTCCGGTTTGTGGACGGCGTCAGAAGAGACGTGGCCATCGGCGAAGGCGAAGTGAACTTCCCCGCCGTTACCGACGTTTTGAAGAAGTCCGGCTGCGAGTACATCATTGTGGAACACGAAGAGTTCAACCGGGATCCCTGGGATATTTTAAAAACTTCCTACGACAATATCCGCTCCTACCTGAAGTAAAGGAGGAAGGTTTATGCACTTTGTCATTTCTGCGGGAAACCACACCCGGGTCAACACGCCGGTATCCTTTACCGTGCCGGCGCAGGAGCTGAAAGCGCTTATTGACACGGGCGAGGCCGCCGTTTTGCCCGAGGGCGGCCGTCCGCTGCCGGCAACCTGCCGTTTTGACGGCGACACGGCGGAAGTGTGCTTTGTGCTGCCGCTGCTTCCGGCGGGGGAACAGCT
>JAKPBM010000032.1 GCA_029778935.1 Bacillota bacterium
TCAGCTTTACCTGGAGGCTGTCGATCGCCTGCTGCTGCCGCACGAGCGTCGCATCGATATTGTACTTATGCAGCAGGATTTTGGACGCTTCCTTCAGGTCGTCGGCCACAATGTAGCCGCCGGCCACCTTGACCACGTCGGAGAGCTTCTTTTCCCAGTGGCCCTTGGCGTCGTTCCGCTTTTCGATCAGCTCGAAGGAGGCTTCGTCGCCCTTGGCGCGGCACTCTTCCTCCAGTTTCCGGTACTCATGCTCGGCCTTTTGGCATTCTTTCAGGTATTTGGGCAGATTTTTCAGCGTTTCCGCCACGTACTTAGGCGCCAGCTCTTCCAGACTCCGACCGTAGTACATAGTGGTACCCGCTGTCTGGGGGTACAGCTGCAGCAGCACGCGGCCCAAAGTGGATTTTCCGCAGCCGCTTTCGCCCACGATACCTAAGGTTTCGCCCTCGTAGATGTCAAGGGAAATGCCGTCGTTGGCGCGCAGGATCTGAGGCTTGCCCAGGAACGATGCGCGTTTGATGGGGAAATACTTCTTCAGGTTGCGAACGGAGATCAGAACCTTTTTATTTTCCACGTTTCCTGACCTCCTTATCCGCATAGAAGCATCTTACCTGCTGGCCCGGCGCCACTTCCAGCAGCTCGGGTTCGACTTCGCGGCACTTGTCGGTGGCGTATTTGCATCGGGGCGCGAACTTGCATCCCTTGGGCAGATCCAACGGATGCGGCACGGAACCGGGGATCGGCTCCAGCCGGTCCACTTTCATGTCCAAACGGGGAATCGAGAGCATAAGCCCCTCCGTGTAGGGGTGGGAGTATCTGCCGTCCGTAAAAATCGTACGGGTATCGGCCATTTCGACAATCTGGCCGCAGTACATGACCGCCACGAAGTCGGCCATGTGGTTGATAACGCCCAGGTCGTGGGTGATGAAGATGATGGACGTGCCGCGCTCGGCCTTCAGCTCGTTCATCAGCCGCAGAATCTGGGCCTGAATCGTAACGTCCAAAGCCGTGGTGGGCTCGTCGGCAATCAGAATCTTCGGTCGGCAGGCCAGAGCCATGGCGATCATGACGCGCTGCCGCATACCGCCGGACAGCTGGTGCGGGTACTGCTTGGCCACGGCGGCAGGGCTCGGGATTTTCACGGCCTCGAGCATTTCCACGCATTTCTCTTTGGCCTCTTTTTTGGACATTCCCTGGTGGATGATAAACGGCTCGCTGAGCTGTTTTTCGATGGTAAATACCGGGTTCAGGCTTGTCATCGGCTCCTGGAAAATGCAGGAAATCGAGTTGCCGCGAATCTGGTACAGTTCTTCTATGGACAGTTTCGTCAGGTCGCGGCCCTCAAAGAGGATCTCGCCGCTGACGATTTTGCCGTTGCCGTCGAGAAGCCGCAGAATGCTCATGGCGGAAACGCTCTTGCCGCTTCCGCTTTCGCCTACGATGCCAAGGGTCTTTCCGGCTTCCACCGTGTAGGAGACGCCGTTGACCGCTTTCACCGTACCGCGCTTTGTATCAAAATATGTGTGAAGGTCTTTCACCTCAAGCAATGCCATCGGTTATCCCCTCCCCCTTACCGTTCGTTAGATTTGGGATCCAGCGCATCTCGCAGGCCGTCACCAATCAGGTTGATGCAGATGGTGCAGATGCCCAGGGCGATGGACGGGAAAACCCACTGCCACCAGTATTGCTGGATAATCGTACTATTATTACTGCCGTTTAACATATTACCCCAGGTGGGCGTGGGAGGAGTAACACCGAAGCCAAGGTACGACAGAGAAGCCTCTGTCAGCATACACGTCGCAAAGTCCAGCGTCGCCGTAACGATGATTACGGACAGGACGTTGGGCAGAATGTGCCGGAAGGCAATGCCCATTTCCTTTACGCCGACGGCCCGCGCGGCCGTTACGAACTCTTTTTCGCGCTCGGCCAGCATCTGGGCACGAACCAGACGCGCCAAGCCCGGCCAGGACAATACGCCCAATACGACCATAATCAGCAGCACGCGCTTGCTTTCATCGATCCGGCTTCCCATGATGGCCGAAAGCAGCAAGGCAAAGGGCAGGAAGGGAAGCGAGTTGATGACTTCGCTGATGCGCTGCAGAATCAGGTCGACCCAGCCGCCGAAATAACCGGATACGCAGCCGACGATAATGCCGATGATGGTGGAAATAATAACAGCCACCGCACCGACGGTCATCGTCATCTTACCGCCGTTAATCAGGCGGGTCAGAACGTCGCGGCCCAGCGTATCCGTACCGAACACATAGCCCTTCAGACCGAAGGTGGTCAGAGAGCCGTCTTTCTTCAAAACATAATTCTGATAGTAGCCGTTGAAAACGGTATCAACCGCAACACCCTTCAGAGAGCCGGGAATGGTGCTCTGTTTGAACATATCGCTGCCCCAGCCGACCAGCTCGCCGTTTTCCAGCTGCGCCAGGTAATGGTACTGGCCGCCGAAGAGCTTTACTTTCTTCGAATCCGTGGCGGGAACATTCCGTTCGCCGCGGATGGTGTTGCCCCAAATGACAACTGTTCCGTCCGCCTTCAAAGCGGCGACGGAGGTGTAGGTGCTGGCGATGTCCACAACGCCGGACTCCAGCCCTTCGGGAATCCGCGAGTAAATATTGTTGGCAATGCCGACGTATTTTACCGAGCCGTCCTTCATCAGGGCCACCAAAGCGTCGCTGGTGAAGACAACTTTATCGATGTTGCCCTGGAACTCTTCCCTGATGACGATGTCGGTCATGTTTTCGTTGCCCCAGGCGTACACCCTGCCGTCTTCCATGACGACAGCCGTTACCTGGTAACCGGCGGTAAGCTGCTTGACCTTGCCGGAGATGCCGAAGGCAAGATCCTCAGGAACCTGCAGCTGGTTTGTTCGGTTGCTGCCCCAGCCGTAGAGCTTGCCGTACTCATCCAGGGCGAACGCATGGTCAAAGCCTACGGCTATATCGACGATTTTGGCGCCCTTCATGTCTTTGGGCAGGTTCGCCATGTCAATAGCGGCAGAAATCTTCGTTTTGCCCCAGGTCAGCACTTCGCCCTTTTTGGTCAAACCGATGGCATACGACTTGCCGACGACGATTTTCTCTACACCGTCGGTGACGAGCTGTTTCGGGTACTTCATCAGGTCGAACCCCGGCCCCAGGTTGGCCTGGGAGGGTTCCGCATAGGAAAGATCAATGGGGAAGACGTAGGGCCCGATAAGCACAATTAAGAACATGATGCAAAGCACGACGACGCCCGTCATGGAGAGCTTGCTCTCCACGAACTTGCGCATGGCCGTCTTCCACGGGCTCATCATCTGTTCTTCTTCGAAGATGCTCAGCTCCTTACGGGAGCCCATGATTAAGCGTCCAAATAAACCCCGGGTGCGAGGAGGTTTTGGGACATTTGTCTTTTTCTTTTCCATTTGCGAACCTCCTCCTCTACTTGTTGACGCGGACGCGCGGGTCGACAAGGCCGTAGCTCAAGTCGATAATCAGGTTGCCCACAAGGCTGATGATAACATAGAACATCTGCATAGCCAGCACAACTTCATAGTCTTGCTGGTTCAAAGCCTGAATATACAGCTTGCCCATACCGTTCAAGCTGAAAGTCTGCTCAATGACGATGGAACCGGAGAAAATGCTCAAGAACCAGCCGATAATGAGGGTGATAACGGGAAGCAGCGCGTTTCTCCACGCATGGGAGTACACGACGACCTTCTCCCGAAGACCCTTCGCCCGGGCGGTTTTGATATAGTCCATGCGCAGAGAGTCGATCATGGCGGCGCGGACATACCGCGTCATGCCGCCCAGAGACGCAAAGGTCATGACAATCAGCGGCAGGGAAAGGTAATACACCCGGTCGATAAACCAGTCAAAGCCCCGCTCGCCGCCCATAAAGCGGCCCGGCGTGTTCATGCCGCCGACGGGGAAAATCTTCAATGTGACGGCAAACAGGTAGATGAACACGAGGGAGATAATGAAAATGGGAATGCTGTAGCCGACAATGGTGCCGACCTGCACGGCGTTGTCAAACTTCGAGCGCTGCTTCACCGCGCAGACAATGCCCAGCGGAATAGTGATCGCCAACGCCAAAAACACCGAGATTACGTTAATTAAAATCGTGTTCCGCAGCGGGTCGACCATAATCTTGACCACCGGCGCGCGGTACACCTGGGAATAGCCGAAATTGCCCTGGAACAATC
>JAKPBM010000417.1 GCA_029778935.1 Bacillota bacterium
CAACATCGACGCAGTGCTGGAATCGGCCTATATCGAACAGCTTATCGAGGACGAGCCATTCTCCATCTTCCCCACCATCGGCGCAACGGAACGCCCTGACACAGTGGCGGCGAAAATCCTGGAAGGACGCGTCGCCATCATCGTGGACGGCTCCCCCTTTGTGCTGACGGTGCCGTTCCTCTACATGGAGGCGTTCCAGGACCCGGCGGACTACTACAACCGGCCGTACTATGCCAGTCTGATCCGCATTTTCCGCTATTTCGCTTTCTATATGGCCATTATGGGCCCGGCGCTGTTTGTCGTGCTGACAACGTATCACCCGGAGATGATACCGACGACGCTGCTTCTGACCATTCTGAAGCTGAGAGAAGCAACGCCCTTCCCCACCTATATTGAGGCGCTCATACTGGTGCTGGCCTTTGAGATTATCCGCGAAGCGGGTCTCCGCCTGCCCAAGCCCATCGGCCAGACCATCAGCATTGTCGGCGCCCTGATCATGGGGGAAGCCGCCGTTGCGGCCGGACTTGTCGGCACGACGCTGGTCATCGTGGTGGCCATCACCATGGTGTCCACCTTTGTAATCCCCGACATGACCGACCCCATTGTGGTCCTTCGGATTGCTTTTATCCTGATTGGCACTTCCACCGGCATCTACGGCTTGCTGCTTGCCTTTATCGCCATGCAGGTGCATCTGGCCTCCCTGAAATCCTTCGGCGTGCCGTATCTGTCCGGCATCGCGCCGACGCGCCCGGCGTACGCAAAAGACCTGTTTGTACGCATGCCTTTCTGGCTCCTAAATACACGGCCTGACTGGCTGGTCGGCAAAAACGTCGTCCGGTCCAGGGCAAAGCGGCCGCCGCCCGCAAACATCCCGCAATCCGGTGAGGAGGAGACAAGAGGATGACCATCTGGAAACGCAAAGTGAGCCTTGTATGCCTGGCTATTTGCCTTGCGCTTTTGTCCGGCTGCTGGGACCGGAAGGAACTGGACGAGATGGCGCTGGTGACCGGTCTCGGCGTGGACCTTACGGAAAACGGCATGGTCAACCTGACCATGCAGATCTCCAAACCCGACGTAGAGAGCGGCGGCAGCGGCGGCGGCGGCCTGGGTGACAGCAGCGAAGGCGGTGGCGGCGGCGGCAAAGGGAGCAACTTCCTTGTGACACAGAAAGCCGCCAACGGCATCAACCAGAGCCTCCGCGAGTTCTTCAATATCTACAGCCGGCAGGTGTTCCTTGAACACAAGCAGGTGATCGTGTTCGGGCGCGAGATGGCCGAGCACGGGCTTATCGAGTGGTTCGACTTTTTCGCCCGCGACAACGAAACGCGTCTGGACGTGCTGATGTTCGTTGCCGACGGCACGGCCCACGAAGTGCTATCCCTGACGCCGCCGATTGAAAAGCTGCCGTCGGAGCATCTGGTGCGGCTGGAAGCCAACCAGAGGCTGACCTCCGAAGGCTACACGACCGACCTGCTTACCGTCATGCAGGAAATGCTCTGCAAATCCCAGGCGACGGCCATCGGGTACGTTACCATTGTGGACGACAGCGGCACCACCTCCATCAGCCTGGCGGGGCTGGCTGTGCTCAAACGGGGGCGGATGGTGGGAGTGATGGACGAAAAAGAAACCTTCGGCTACCGGCTGCTCAAAAACGAAGTGACAGACGGCCTGATACCCGTCTATACACCCCACGGGGCGGCATTTTTGGAAGTCGAATCGTCCAAAACCAAAATTAAAATCACCTTTGACGGCGACATTCCCCATGCGAATGTAAAAATCATCCAGCATGTAAGCCTCTCCGAACTGCGCGGGCACACCACACTGTCCCTGCAAGAGCTCAACAACGTAATCATCGAACACGCCAAAGCCGTCGTGGTGGACTTCGTGGCGTCCAGCTTTTGGAAAGCCAAGGAATTGAACGCCGACATCTTCAGTTTCGCCCATAGTATTTACACCCACAACTTCAAAAAATGGAAGGAAATCCAACACCGCTGGGACGAGCTGTTCCCGCAGATGACCATGGACATCGAAGTTGACTTGCGCATGGACACCGTCGGCCGCATCGTCCGAATGCGAAACGAAAGCGTGGTGCTGACGATTGTTTAACAGCA
>JAKPBM010000428.1 GCA_029778935.1 Bacillota bacterium
ACGGAAACGGGCTTTTACCACCGGACGACCTTTATGCCCCCCGTCGACATGACGGACGGTTACGAAGCCATCGCCTACCTGCCTGAGGGGAAGACCCGCAGCCTGACGATTCACTTCCCGCTGTACAACGAGGTAAGCTCCCTCTACATAGGCGTCGCCGAGGGCGCAAGCATCGGCCCGGGGCTTGCCTACGAACCCAAAGCGCCGATTCTGTTCTACGGCTCGTCCATCACTCAGGGCGCGTGCGCCTGCCGGCCGGGCACGGCGTACGCAAACATGATTTCAGACATCCTGAACCGCGACATCCGCTGCCTGGGCTTTTCCGGCAGCGCCAAGGGCGAACCGGCCATACGGGACTACATGGCCGAATGCTGCTGCAGCGTGTTTGTGCTGGATTATGACCACAACGCGCCGGACGAAGAGCACCTTTTAGCCACCCATGAGCCGCTGTTTCTGGCCTTCCGCGAGAAGCAGCCCGATACGCCCGTCGTCATGCTTTCCAAGCCGGACTTTGACACCAACCCCGCGAAAAACGCCCGCCGGCGGGACGTGATTCTGCAGACGTACCTGAACGTTCGGAAGCGCGGCGACAAAAAGGTCTGGTTTATCGACGGCGAAAGACTCTTTGACGGGCCGTTCCGCCAGTTCTATACGGTGGACACCTGCCATCCCAACGACGCCGGCTTTGTCCGCATGGCGGAAGCGGTGATTGCGGCAATTCAACAGCTGGAAAAGGTCGCGTGGTAGGAGTTTGCGGATAAGAAACGGCGGTTTTGCCCTGCATCTGACCGGCTTGCCTGCATTTTCCCTGCATTTTTCGCAACGCAAAAGAGAGCGCTTTTCCGCGCTCTCTTTTTTGTCCTTCAAACCAATAATACGGCGAGTTCGGGGCATCCCACCCGCCGTGGTTTCCCTTTTGTGAAGTAGATAGGCTTCCAACTGAAGCCTGCCCCGCGTGCCAGCTGTTTGCCTGTCAAACTGCCAAACCTCTGCCACCCAACCCACCTGCCCCTGATGCCCATTCTCCGCCCGCCCATCACTCTGCTATTCGAGCCAATTCTCCATCCGCCAACACTCTGCTACCAAATATCCGCCGCCGCGCGTTTCGCCCTATAATCCCTCTGTTTCCGGGGCATATTTTTACCAAACGGCCTGCCCTTTGGCCTTGACAATTCCTCCCGTTTTGGTATACTATACACAGATACCCCCACGGGGTGGGGGTGATTGGACAGGAGGCGACCCTATGCGGCAAAAATTCGACGTAACGGGCATGACCTGCTCGGCCTGCTCGGCCCACGTGGAAAAAAGCGTGCGCAAGCTGGATGGCGTGCAGGACGTTGCCGTCAGCCTGCTTCAAAACAGCATGACCGTCACATACGACGAAACCATAGTCACCCCGCAGCAGATTATCCAAAGCGTCATCGACGCCGGCTACGGCGCTTCCCTGCCCGCAACCAAGGCCGAAACGCCCAAACAGGAGAGCGCGTCCGCCCTGGCGGCGGCGGAACAGAAGGCCATGCGCAAACGCCTTTGGGTTTCCATTGCCTTTTGGATTCCGCTTATGTATCTCGCCATGTTCCACATGTTCAAAGAGTGGTTCGGCCTGCCCATCCCGGCTTTTATGCACAACGCCTTTCACGGGCCGGAAAACGGCGTCGTCTACGCGTTTACCCAGTTTCTTCTGCTGCTTCCCATTGTGTACGTAAACCGCAAGTATTACCAGGCGGGCTTCAAGGCCCTGCGGCGACGCTCGCCCAACATGGACTCGCTGATTGCCATCGGCTCATCGGCGGCGGTGGTGTACGGCATTTACGCCATCTTCCGCATCGGCTACGCTTTGGGCCATGGGGACATGGACACGGCGTCCCACTACACCATGGACATCTACTTTGAGTCGGCGGGCACCATCCTGACGCTTATCACCTTAGGCAAGTACCTGGAAGCCCGCTCCAAGGGCAGAACGTCGGAAGCCATTGAAAAGCTCATGGACTTAGCGCCGAAAACGGCCACCGTGCTGCGGGACGGTAAAGAAGTTGGAGTGCCCGTGGAGGAAGTGCGGGTGGGCGACATCGTCGTCATCCGCCCCGGGCAGAGCATCCCCGTGGACGGCGTGGTCATCGAAGGCAGTTCCGCCGTGGATCAGTCCATGCTGACGGGCGAAAGCATCCCCGTGGAGAAAAAGGTCGGCGACAAAGTCGTCGCCGCCACCATCAACAAATCGGGCTATCTGAAATTCCGGGCGGAAAAGGTCGGCAAAGACACGACCCTGTCCCAGATTATCGAGCTGGTGGAGGAGGCCGCCGCTTCCAAGGCGCCGATTTCCAAGCTGGCCGACAAAATCAGCGGCGTATTCGTGCCCATTGTCATCGGCATCGCCGCCGTTTCCGCCGCCATCTGGCTCATCGCCGGCAGGGACGCTTCCTTTGCCCTGTCGATTGCCATCGCCGTGCTCGTCATCTCCTGCCCCTGCGCGCTGGGGCTGGCCACGCCGGTGGCCATCATGGTCGGCACAGGCAAAGGCGCCCAGCATGGCATCCTTATCAAATCCGCCGAAGCGCTGGAGACGGTGCACGCCGTCACCGCCGTAGTGCTGGACAAAACCGGCACCGTCACGGAAGGCAAACCGGCGGTTACGGACGTGCTGCCCGCGGACGGCATAGACGCTGACCGGCTGCTTCTTGTCGCCGCGTCGCTGGAAGGCCCGTCCGAGCACCCGCTGGCGGAAGCCGTACTGGCCAAAGCAGCGGAGAGGAACCTCACCCCTCTGCCTGTGTCCAGCTTTGCGGCCGTTTCGGGCCGTGGTATAACGGCGCTTATAGACGGAAAGCCCTGCTATGCCGGTAACCTCGCGTTCATGCGGGAAAACGGCATTGCCTTGGGCGGCTGGGCGGACAAGGCGGAAACCTTAGCCGCCGAAGGCAAAACGCCCCTCTTTTTCGCCGCTAAAGGCCAACTTCTGGGCGTTATCGCCGTGGCCGACGTGGTCAAGCCGACGAGTAAAGACGCCGTGGCGGAACTGAAGGCCATGGGCCTGTCGGTGACCATGCTGACCGGCGACAACAAGACCACGGCGGAAGCCATTCGAAAACAGACGGGTATTGACCACGTCATCGCCGAAGTCCTCCCCCAGGACAAGGAGCGGGAAGTCCGCCGCCTGCAGGAGGAAGGCCACAAGGTGGTCATGGTCGGCGACGGCATCAACGACGCGCCGGCTTTAGCCCGGGCCGACGTGGGGCTTGCCATCGGCGCCGGCACGGACATCGCCATCGAGTCGGCGGACATCGTGCTCATGAAAAGCGACCTGGCCGACGTGGTGACGGCCATCCAGCTCGGCAAGGCCACCATCCGCAACATCAAGCAAAACCTGTTCTGGGCGTTTTTCTACAACACGCTGGGCATTCCCCTTGCCGCCGGCGCGCTGATTCCGGTGCTGGGCATAAAGCTTGATCCCATGTTCGCCGCGGCGGCCATGAGCCTTAGCTCCGTTTTTGTTGTGACCAACGCCTTGCGGCTGAAATTCTTCCAACCTAAGTTCAGAAAGGAGCGTACCCAATGAAAAAGATACTTACCATCGAAGGCATGACCTGCGGCCACTGCGCCGCCCGGGTGGAAAAAGCCCTGAACACTTTGCCCGGCGTGAAGGCCAAAGTGAACCTTTCCAAAAAGCAGGCCGCGGTTTCCGGCGACGCAACCGCCGAACAGCTGACCAAAGCCGTTGAGGACGCCGGCTACAAGGTCACTTCTGTTTTGGAAAAGAAAGGGCTGTTCGGTTAAGATTCAGCCTTGGCGAAAGGAAGTGAGCGCTTGCAGGCAGACAAAGAGCAAATCGTGCGCCTTTTTAAAACCGCCCGGGGACAGATAGACGGCTTACTGAAAATGGTGGAGGAAAACCGGTACTGCATTGACATTTCCCACCAGATTCTCGCCACCCAGGCCATCTTGCGCCGTGCCAACAGCGAAATCCTGAAAGCCCACCTGAAAGGCTGCGTTTCCGAAGCCGTCGGCAGCGGGACCGGAGAAGAGAAGCTGGAAGAAATCTTTGAAATCCTCGATAAGCTCTCAAAATAGCGGAAAGACCGGCCATACGGCCGGTTTTTCCATTTTGCGGCCCAACGGGACGTATAAGAAAAACGGTTTTTGCCGATGCTAATGATAACGGAGGGCTGTTTTGCGTTTTTTCGGTCGAAAATCACGCCGCGCAGGTCGGGCAGGCGCAGGTCATACAAGGCGTTTTATCAAACTCCGATTCATGCACATTGACAGTTTCCGCCCGTGGGTGTTTCCAGTAAGATAATTCTGTTCGTGTTAACTTTACAAATTAAGCGCCAACCGGCGGGATGGCTGCCGCCGGGTGGAATCGCCGTGGGCGTTGGCATCCCGCCGGAACCGACTTAAGCAGCGTAGGCAGGCTTTCTAAATCGCCTTTCCGTTCGCAGTTAGGCCATTGGAAACACTTTTCTGCTGCTGGCAAGCCGCTCAAATCGCCCATCTTGTCGCCCGGCATGCCGATGTATCCGTAAAATAGCGATTTTGCCCCCGTTTCTCCATCCGCATGTTCCTTCGGCACTCCGGAAGCAAAGATTTTCTTAGAAAAACGGAAAACATAGCTTGTTTTTTGCGAAGAATTGTGATAGAATACATAAGGTTATCGATCGCATTACACACACGCGGTAACTAACGCGGCCCGTTCGGAACCATACGTTCCGTGCCCGTTAGGCTGACCCGCGTGGAGGTAATAAACATTTTTTAGGAGGAAAAACATGGCTGTCGTATCTATGAAAAACCTGCTCGAAGCCGGCGTCCATTTCGGACATCACACCCGCCGGTGGAACCCCAAAATGGCAAAGTACATCTTCACGGAGCGCAACGGTATCTACATTATCGACCTGCAGAAGACCGTGAAGAAGCTGGACGAGGCGTACTACTTTGTCCGCGACATCGCCGCCAATGGCGAGACCATCCTCTTTGTCGGCACGAAGAAACAGGCGCAGGACGCCATCCGTGACGAAGCCGAACGCTGCGGCATGTTCTTTGTCAACGCCCGCTGGCTCGGCGGCATGCTGACCAACTTCAACACCATCCAGAAGCGGATTGACCGTCTGGTTCAGCTGCAGAAGATGGAAGAGGACGGCACCTTTGCCCTGCTTCCCAAGAAGGAAGTTATGAAACTGCGCGGCGAAATCGAGCGTTTGGAAAAATACCTGGGCGGCATCAAGAACATGCGCAAACTGCCCGGCGCCGTTTTCGTGGTTGACCCGCGGAAGGAAAAAATCGCTATCGCCGAAGCCCGCAAGCTGGGCATCCCCGTGGTGGCTATCGTCGATACGAACTGCGACCCCGACGAAGTTGATTTTGTTATCCCCGGCAACGATGACGCCATCCGCGCCATCAAGCTGATTTCTCAGACGATTGCCAACGCTGTAATCGAAGGCCGTCAGGGCGAATCCTATGCCGCCCCCGAAACGACTTCCGATGAATCCGCTTCCGACAACGCCGAAGCGGCGGATACGGAAACCGTGGCCGAATAAGATTGTTTGCGAAAGGAGCATACACCTATGGCTATTACCGCTAAAGACGTCCAGGCTCTGCGTGAAGCAACTGGCGTTGGCATGATGGAATGCAAAAAAGCGCTGACCGAAGCCGGCGGCGACATGGAAAAGGCCATCGTCCTGCTTCGTGAAAGAGGCTTGGCCGCCGCCGCCAAGAAGGCCGGCCGCATTGCCGCCGACGGTATCGTTGACGCTTACGTTTCCGAGACCGACGGCACGGCCGTTGTTCTCGAAGTCAACATCGAAACCGACTTTGCCGCCAAGAACGAGCGGTTCATCGCTTTCGTCAAGGCCCTGTCCAAGCTCATCGCCGAGCAGAACCCTGCCGACGTGGAAGCCCTCAACAACCTGCCCTTCCCGGGCGGCGAAGGCACCGTGCAGCAGGAAGTGCAGAACATGGTGCTCACCATCGGTGAAAACATCCAGATTCGCCGGTTTACCCGCATTCCCGGCGGCGCCAACGTCGTGAACG
>JAKPBM010000437.1 GCA_029778935.1 Bacillota bacterium
GAAGCTCTGTTTGTGTGCCGCCGTGGTAGCGACAGTGTTATCCCCTTGTCCGCGCCTATGCGCGCCGACCGCCGGTTACAGAGTTAAATACATCTCGTACTGCGAAAGGGGATCTCTCTGGAACCCCAAACGCTTGACAAAGCCCAGCAGGGACGCGTTGCTGGGAAAGCTGATCTGCAGTTTTGCTATAGCCAATTCCCTTGCGGCATGGCCCAGAAGGGCTTTGCCCAGCCCCACAAGGCGGCAGTCCGGCTCCACCCAAAGGAAGGAAACCCGCCCCCTGGGATGCGCGCTCAGCCCGCCGGCAAGCATCTCGCCGCGGAAAACGCCGAAGTGTGTGTTGGCGCCGCTTTGGACGATGTAGTCAAAGTCGTTCTGCCAATTGATATGGACGCCCTGCGCCTTGCGGAAAAGCGTGCGCAGCCCGTCCTCTCCGATGTGCCGGATGGCAAACCCATCGGGAAGATTGACGGGGATTTCCGCCGGGGCGCTGTGGGAAAAGTAGGCCAGGTCGTACACTTTTTCATAGCCCATGCGGTTGTAGAAGTTTACCGCCCGGTCGTTGCCGGCGATGACTTCCAAAAACAGCTGCCGGCAGCTGTTTTCAAGGGCGATTTCCTTATGCCGCCGGAACAATTCCCGGCTGACGCCCGTGCCCCTGTACGCCGGGTGCACGCACAGGGCGCCGCAGCGGAGGGTCTGAATGCCTTCGTACACTTTCAAGCCGCCCAGAATCAGCCCCACGGGCGTTTCGCCGTCCAAAGCGACGACGGAGTGCTCCGGCCGGTTTCCCTCCGGGCCGAAAAAGCGGCGGACAAACTGCTCCCGGGTCAGTTCGGTTTTTATAATGTAGTCGGAAAAGCCGATCTGAAACGCGCCGTAAGCGGCGTCCATGCCGGCTTCCGAACAGAGCGCATAAGTAATCAAGCAATACCCTTCTTTCCTTGCCAGAATGTTCTCATTATCCCGTACCCACGGGCAAAAGTCAAGATTGCCCCCCGCAACGCTTTGCGACACCGCAAAGGGCCTGTCCTTATGACTTCATGCGCGCCGATTTAGTTCCCTGTAAGCGCGGCTTCCCTGACGTCATAACCCCCCGCCCGCATATAAAAAAGAGCCTCCTTTCCCTGGAAGCTCTTTGGGTTAGCGCTTATACGCCCGCTTCGCCCGCCACGCGCAGCCGTCCTCTGTCCATAGAGTACAGCACGTCCGCCCGGCGGGCAATCGTCGTGTCGTGGGTGACCAGGATCACGGCCAGGTTCTGGGTTTTTGCCAGGGAAAACAGGATGCGGATGACCTCGTTGGCGTTGTCCGTATCCAAACTTCCCGTCGGCTCATCGGCCACGATGACTTTCGTGTTCCCCGCCAGGCAGCGGGCGATGGCCACCCGCTGCTGCTCGCGCGGGGAAACTACTTGCATCATCGCCTTTCTGCGCCCCTTTGTCGAACCTGGCACCGTTGCGTTTTGACACTCACATGCAAAACTTACGTAGCGCAGGGATCTTGCAAGCCGGGTATTTTTGTGTTTATATTGTACGGGAGTGTTCACTAAACCCTGTTTCCATCACACCAAGGAGGAACGGCCATGGCAGAATACGGAATCGCACTCACCACCTTTGCCGACGAGCGGCAGGCAACGCCGGTCATCGAGGAGATTTTAAACCGCAACCTGGCGGCCTGCGCGCAGGAAATCCATATCAAAAGCCGCTACCGGTGGAAAGGCGCGCTTTGCCGCGATGACGAGGTTCTGGTATTGCTAAAGACCCGGAAAGAGCTATA
>JAKPBM010000445.1 GCA_029778935.1 Bacillota bacterium
ATCCGCTGGGCGTCTTCCATGGAAAGGCCGTCCCGGTCGCCGGCGAACACCATGATGCCCTCCAGCCCCAGCCCGGCAAGGCTTTTGTTAATCAGCGCCTTGCCCGTCTGCCCGATGACCGTCAGCAATACCACCGCCGCAATGCCGATGGAGATGGCCAGCCCCGTCAGAACGGTGCGCAGACGGCCGCGCAGGATATTCGTTTTTGCCATGGAGAGAAGGTCGACTGCTTTCATGGGGCGCTATTCCTCCAGGATTTTCACATAATGGCCTTCCTCCAAATCCTCGGGCGGATTCAGGATGACCTGATCGCCCGCTTGAAACCCCGATTCGGGCAAAATCCCGTCGTTGTTTTCGTATTTGCTTGTAAATACCTGCTTGACGGCGCGTCCGTCCCGCACGACAAAGACGTATTCGTCGCCGTTATCGTCCTGGCGGACGGCCTCATAGGGAAGGAGAATTCCCCGGTGGACGTTTAAAAAGATATACGTCTGCACGGAAAAGCCGGGGCGCAGGGAAGCGTGCACCGGCAGGCCGACGGTGCACTCCAGCACGTTTTCCGAAGCGGAGAACAAGCCGCCGATGGTTTTCACTTCCGTGGCGACTTCCGTAATCCGCCCGGGCAGGGGGTCGGGGCCGACCAGGTTGCTGTAAACATTCACCGACTGGCCCACTTTCAGCTTGCCCGCGTGCCGCTCGGGCACCTGTACCACGGCGACCAGGTGTTCCAAGTCGGCAATCGTCACGGAAGTAAAAGCGCCCGTCACCACGTCCCCTTCGGACACCCGCACGCGGGTGACGGTGCCGTCAAAAGGAGCCAGCAGCACGGCAGAGCCGTCACGAAAAGCAGTGACGGCTTCGGGAAGGTAGAAATCTTTAAAATAGTCGGGCAGCTCGCCGGTTTGGGAATAGTACTCCGCCGCACCTAAAATCCCCCCGTCGACCGAGGCGGCCTCCGAAAGGTACGCCATTAGCTCGGCGGGGTACAGCGCCGTTAACGCGTTTATGGCGTTCTGGCCGGTAAGCGGGCGAAAAGTAATTAAAACATCTCCTTTTTTCACCACGTCGCCTTCCTTAACGTGCACCATCAGGACGGTGGACGGGGAGCCTAGGGACAGGTTCTGTTTGGCCAAGGGGGCCAGGACGCCGCCGGCGGGGATGCTTTCGTAGAAAATGCCATTGTTTAACGTGTGGACGGAAACTTTATGGACGGGCGGTGCCAGCCAAGCGGGTACGGCGAAGTAGAGGACGGCCAGAACGGCCGCGGTTGCGAGGAGAAGTGCCGTCAGTTTTTTCATGTATAAAACCGCCTCCCTGGCAAAAAAATATGTGTAACTTATGTAACCTTAGTGTTTAGCTTCCCCCGCGAAAATATAACCCCGGCCGAAAATTTTTGTGGAAGGATGGTGGTAGGGATGATTCCCTGCACGAGCGATTGCGTCTATCAGCAGGAAGGACTGTGCGGTTTGAAACGCGCCGTTTCGGCGGGAAATGCCAAAAACGGCGACTGCGCTTACTTTATCCGACGAACCAAAGACACAAGCGGCCAAGCAAAACGGGGTGAAAAGGCGGAGAGATAGCCCATTAGCAGGCGCGGAAAGACACACCGAAACGATTCTATCCAATTTTCCGGCAAAAGAACCGGCCCTGTATTTACAAACGCAGAAAAATATGGTATGATATCAAAGCGTGAAATAGCCCCTTACTGAGTTGGAAGGTTCATACCCCGTTACAGCGGGGGCCCCACCTTGCTTCCTATCCCGGTTCGGCGGCGTTTTGGCACAAGCCTAATGGGCGAATCTCAAAGAAAGGTGAAAGAACATGATCAAGAAAGAACTCAAGCAGCAGATTATCGAAGAAAACCGCACCCACGAGTCGGACACCGGCTCCCCCGAGGTGCAGATCGCCATTCTGACGGCCCGCATCAACGAGCTGACCGAGCATCTGAAAGTCCACAAGAAGGACAACCACTCCCGCCGCGGCCTTCTGATGATGGTCGGCAAGCGCCGCAATCTGCTGGACTATCTCCAGAAAAAGGATATCAATCGTTACCGCGCCATCATTGAAAAACTGAATATCCGTAAATAATAATGTTGTGCAAGGGCCGGTGTATCGGGAACCCCCGAGACACCGGCCCTAAACGGTACAACATTGGAAAATAAAGGCATTTGGCCTGCGTATCGGCGAGCATCCTGTTAGCAGTTGAAGGTGTGGTTTTCCCAACACGACGACCATAGCTTCAAGTGCTAAAGGATCAGCTCCGCAGGATTGGCAGGCCAGGTATGCCAAATAGGAGGAGCATATGGTTCAAATTCAAAAGAAAGATTTCGACGAGCGAAAGTTTTCCCTGCAGATCGGCGGCCGCGAAATGGTCATCGAAACCGGCAAGCTGGCCGGGCTGGCCAACGGGTCCTGCCTGGTGCGCTACGGCGACACGGCGGTGCTGGTAACGGCCACCGCGTCTGAAAAGCCCCGCGAGGGCATCGACTTTTTCCCGCTGTCGGTGGACTACGAGGAAAAACTCTACGCCGTAGGCCACATTCCCGGCTCTTTCCAGCGCCGCGAAGGCCGGCCGACAGAAAAGGCCATCCTGACCGCCCGCGTCATTGACCGGCCGATTCGTCCCCTGTTCCCCAAAGACATGCGCAACGACGTGGCGATTACCTGCACGGTGCTTTCCGTTGAGCAGGACAACTCGCCGGAAATCTGCGCCATGATCGGTACGTCCGTGGCGCTGTCCATCTCCGACATTCCCTGGAACGGCCCCATCGGCGCCGTGCAGGTGGGGTTGGTGGGCGGCAAGTTCGTCATCAACCCCAACGAAGCCCAGCGTGCCGAGAGCACCCTGTCGCTGACCGTCGCCGGTACGGAGAAGAAAGTCATCATGATCGAAGCCGGCGCCGAGGAAATCCCCGAAGAAAAGATGCTGGAAGCCATCATGTTTGCCCACGAGGAGATTAAGCCCATCGTCTCCTTCATCCGAGGCATCCAGCAGGAAATTGGCAAGCCCAAGTTTGCCTACGAAGAAGCCCACCTGCCCGAGGATCTCTACAACGCCATCTTCAACGAGTTCCTCGAAGACATGCGCAAGGCTATGGACACCGACGACAAGGTCGTCCGCGAGGCAAACCTCAAGGTTTTGCGCGAGGCGGTGGAAGCCCGCTTCGGCGAAGAGTATCCCGAAAGCGGCTCGCTGTTTGACGAATGCCTCTATCAGCTGCAGAAATACGTGGTGCGCAGATGGTTGCTGGACGAGGGCAAGCGCGTCGATGGCCGCGGCCTGCGCGAAATCCGCCCGCTGGCGGCGGAAGTGGGCCTCTTTGCGAGGACCCACGGTTCGGGCCTGTTTACCCGCGGCCAGACCCAGGTGCTGACCGTCTGCACCCTGGGCACCGTCGCCGACTACCAGCTTTTGGACGGTTTGACGCCGGAAGAAACGAAGCGCTTCATGCACCACTACAACTTCCCGAGCTACTCCGTCGGCGAGGCGAAGCCCTCCCGCGGCCCCGGCCGCCGCGAAATCGGTCACGGCGCGTTGGCCGAACGGGCTTTGGAGCCGGTCATCCCCTCGGAGGAGGAATTCCCGTACTGCATCCGTCTGGTTTCGGAAGTGCTTTCCTCCAACGGTTCCACCTCCCAGGGCGCCATCTGCGGCTCGACGCTCGCGCTCATGGACGCCGGCGTGCCCATAAAGGCCCCCGTAGCGGGCATCTCCTGCGGCCTGGTCACCGAAGGCGACCGCTGGATGGTCTTTACCGACATCCAGGGCGTCGAAGACTTCTTCGGCGACATGGACTTTAAGGTCGCCGGCACCAAAAAGGGCATCACCGCCATCCAGATGGACCTGAAAAACGACGGCTTAACCCGCGAAATCATCGAAGAGGCCCTGCGCCAGACGAAGGAAGCCCGGTTTGCCATCCTGGACGAGGTCATGCTGCCCGTCATTTCCAGACCGCGGCCGGAGCTTTCCAGGTACGCGCCCAAGATGATCCAGACCCAGATCGACGTGGACAAAATCCGCGAGGTCATCGGCAAGGGCGGTTCCGTCATCCAGAAGATCGTGGCGGACACCGGCGCGAAGATCGACATCGAAGACGACGGCCGCGTCTTTATCTCCAGCACCGACCAGGAAGCCTGCTATCGGGCTTTGGACATCATCAACGCCATCGTCATGGATCCCCAGCCGGGTCAGGTGTTCTACGGCAAGGTTACCAGGCTCATGCAGTTTGGCGCCTTTGTGGAAATCGTGCCGGGCAAGGAAGGCCTGGTGCACATTTCCAAGCTGGCCAACCGCCGCATCGCCAAGGTCGAGGACGTCTGCAACGTGGGCGACATGCTGTGGGTCAAGGTGACGGACATCGACGAAAAGGGCCGCATCAACCTATCCCACAAGGACGCCGTTCCCGGCGAGCAGCCCCCGGCGGCCAGCGCACCCGCCCCGGCTCCCAAGGCAGCACCCAAAATCATCAGAAGGTAAAAGCAGAGAATGCAAAAAGCGGACAGAATGTTCTGTCCGCTTTTTTATTTTACTTTGCGGTTTATTTTTCCTTGCGGGCAATCTGCAAACAGGCAAGGGCGAAAAACAAAACCGTTGTGCCAATGAGAAAGGCGTACGACGCAAATTCCGGCAGCGGCTTTCCGCCCACGAAAAAGACAATGCCCATTTCCGCTTTGACGGCCTCTGCCGCTTCCGGCATAGCGGCCATGTACTTGTCTATGACCGGCTGCATGAACACCTGACGAAGCAGCATGGCCGCATGGGAGACGGGCACCAACTTCAAAACTGCCTGCAGATACGAGGGAAGCACGCCGATAGGGATGTACAGCCCCGCCAGAAAGCCAACAAGGGAACCAATCAGAGAGCTTGCCGTGGAAAAGGCTTTCAGGCTCTTAAAGAAAGACACAAACAGCAGCACAAAGGAGCAGCCCGAGAAAACCGAGAGCACGACCAGCCCGACCGTTTTGGCCAGCGCGGCAGGTTCCATCCATGCGCCGCCGTTGGCCACGATGAACACCTCCGCAACCACCAGCGTAAACAGGGTGTTAATCAGGCCTACGATGATGGAGCTGATAATGTAAGCGCCGGCGATGGTGCTGCGCCGGACGGGGGCGCAGTAGAAGTCGCGGAAGTAGCCGTATCTCCGGTCGATGACCATGGTGCCGAAGGCGCCCATAGTGGTTGTCAGGCTGGTGACAGCGATAATGCCTGACATGAGCCACGCGTCGCCCATCTGTTTGGTGGCGGCGCGGTCGTCCACGCCGAAACCCATGGCGTTGCCCAGGAAAAAGATGTAAATGGCAAGGATGATGATCACCGACAGGAAGGAGAAGAACACGGCGGATTTGTCGCGGAAGAAAAGCAGCACGTTGCGGCGAATGAGCTGTTTCATGCCCGGATCTCCTTTCCCGTAATACTGATGAAAGCGTCGTCCATGGTGCCGTTTAACACCTCGAAGCCGGCGACAAGATGGCTGTACTGCTGCAGAATCGGCAGCGCGTCCAAAGACGAGGCAAGCCGAATCACAAACCGCCCGCCGTCATAGGTGTACCGGACGGCCTGTACGTCCAAAAGGGAAGCAAGCGCCTCGTGGTCAGCGGCGGTGATTTTCAGGCAGTCGCTGGCGTACCGGTCGATCAGCTCGGCCGGCGTGCCCTGGGCGGCGACTTTGCCGTGGTCAAGGATGACGACGTAATCGGCCCGGGCGGCTTCCTCCATGTAGTGGGTGGTCAGAAAGACGGTCACGCCCTTTTCCGACTGCAAAGAGCTAATGGTGTTCCAGATATGGTGCCGGGTCTGGGGGTCCAGACCCGTCGTCGGCTCGTCGAGAAAGAGGATTTGGGGCGTGTTTACCAGGGCTCTGGCGATGTCCGCCCGCCGCTTTTGCCCGCCGGAAAGGGAACCATAAGGGCGGTGGAAAAACTCGGTGGCCATGGCCTGTTCCGCCGCCTGCTCCACCGCCTTTTTCAGCGCGCTTCCCGACAAGCCGTACAGGCTGCCCCGAATGAGAAGGTTTTCCCGGACGGTTAGCAGATGGTCCAGATACCCGCTTTGAAACACCACGCCGATGGAGCGGCGGATGTCGTCGTCCTGCCGCCCCAGCGTAAAGCCATTGACAGTTACGTCTCCTTCGTCCGGCCGAAGGGCCGTGCAAAGGATATTCACCGTGGTGGATTTGCCGGCGCCGTTGGGCCCCAGAAAGGCAAACAGCTTGCCTTTTTCCACCGAAAAGTCGATGCCGTCTACCGCATGCACGTTTCCAAAGGACTTTTTCAGCCCGGAAACGGTGATTATGTGTTCCAACTGTATCCCTCCGGCCTGTTGTACTATTTTTTAGAATTCAACAATCGTCACGCCCGTGTCGCCTTCGCCGTACACCCCTGCGCGGAACGATTTTACCAGTTTCTGCCGCTTCAGGTAGGTGCGGATGGCTTCCCGCAGCTTGCCCGTGCCCTTGCCGTGGACAATGGTGGCGGCGGGGATGCGCTGGCGCACGGCCAGGTCGATAAACCGGTCCAGCTCAATCAGCGCGTCGTCGACGGACATGCCGCGCAGGTCCAGCCGGTTGGCCGCGGCGTCGTCCGGCAAGGTAGGCTGGGCGACGGCTGTGGCGGCGGCCCGCTTGGGCTTCGACGTTTTGGGCGCTTCCGCCAGCCGCAGCTCATCGATGGAGGCGTTCACTTTCATGATGCCCGCCTGCACGGCCACCGTTCCGTCCGCGTCGGGGGCGGCAACCACCGTGCCGGTAACGCCCATCTTGACCAGTTTCACCAACGTGCCGGGCACAAGCTGCTCGGGGGCCGGCGGGGCGCTTTCGTCTTCCTGAGCCAGCACGGGGGCGACGGCCTTCTCCAGCTCGTTGAACCGGCGGTTGACCTCTGCCCGGGTCTCGTTGATGGCCAGCTGCATGGCTTCCCGTTCGGCTTTGCGGCGAAGCTCGCGCACTTCGTCCAGTATGGACTCCGCTTCCGCCCGGGCGTTGGAAAGCAACGCCTCCGCTTCGGCGCGGGCGCGGGCGTAGAGCTTTTCTTTTTCGGCTTCAAAGCGCTTTTCCCGCTCTTTGGCCTGTTTGTCCAGCAGTTCGATTTCCCGCCGCAGCCGCTCCGCCACCAGCCGGTCTTCCTCCAGCTTCTGGCGGCTTTCTTCCAGACGGGCGATGACGTCTTCAAAGTTTCTGGCTTCCTCGTTGATTAAGCTCTTCGCCCGGTCGATGACGTCCTGGGGCAGGCCGAGCCGCTGGGAGATGGCAAAGGCGTTGGAGCGCCCCGGCACGCCGATTAGCAATCTGTATGTGGGCCTAAGCGTTTCGATGTCAAACTCGCAGGAGGCGTTTTCCACGTTTTCCGTGTTTAAGGCGTAGACTTTCAGCTCCGCGTAGTGAGTGGTGGCGACGATTTTGGCCCCCGTCGAAGCCACCCGCTCGATAATGGACATGGCCAGCGCCGCGCCTTCCACCGGGTCCGTGCCGGCGCCCAGCTCGTCAAACAGAACCAGGCTGTTTTCGTCGGCACAGCTGATGATCTGCACGATGTTGGTCATGTGGGATGAGAAGGTGGACAGGGACTGCTCGATAGACTGCTCGTCGCCGATGTCGGCGTATACGCCGCTGCACACCGGTAAAGTCGAATCGTCGCCGGCGGGGATGTGCAGGCCGCAGGCGGCCATCAGGGTCAAAAGCCCCGCCGTTTTCAACGAAACGGTCTTGCCGCCGGTGTTGGGGCCGGTGATGATGAGCGTTTGGAAATGCTCGCCCAGGGTAAAGTCGATGGGCACGACCTTTTTCGGGTCCAGCAGGGGGTGCCGCGCCCGGCGCAGGCGGAAAATGCCCTCGTTGTTGAGCTTCGGCGGCAGGGCTTCCATCTCGTAGGCAAGCTTGCCTTTGGCAAAAATCAGATCCAGCGCCGCAAGCTGCTCCAACGACTGGAGGATGGCCTCCTTAGCCGCGGCGACGCGGGCGGAAAACTCCGCTAAAATCCGCTCGATTTCCTTTTTTTCCTCGGCGGTCAAAAGCGCGATTTCGTTGTTGGCTTCCACCACCGCCATCGGCTCGATGAACACGGTGGCGCCGCTGGAGGAGATATCGTGGGTCAGGCCGGGCAGGTCGTTTTTGTGTTCCGCCCGGACGGGGACCACGTAGCGGCCGTTGCGCTGGGTGATAATCGGCTCCTGCAGCAGCTTGGAATGGGTCGGGCTGGAGATAAGCCGGTT
>JAKPBM010000448.1 GCA_029778935.1 Bacillota bacterium
TGTCTGCCCTGGCGATGAGCTGGGACGTGAGGTTGGAATAGTAGAAGTTATAAGTGGAAACGCAGAAAATCGCCACGGAAACCAGCAGAATCAGCGCCACCAGCCCCAGGTTGTTGACCAGCCAGCGCCGTTTTAAGCCTTTCGCTTTAAACAGGTTCGTTAAGGGCATCGCTACCCTCCTTTCCGGGAAATTTACATGCAAAAATGTGCGGGCTTAATCGACCCACTTATACCCGTAGCCCCACACGGCCACCAGGTGCTGGGGCGCGGAGGGGTCGTCTTCGATTTTTTTGCGGATGCGCCGCAAATTTACGTCGATAATCTTGGCTTCGCCGAAATAGTCCTCTCCCCAGACGGCGTGGAGCATTTCCTCCCGGGAGATGGCCTTGTTCCGGTTTTCAAAGAAGTATTTGATGATGAGGTACTCCACCTGGGTTAAGTTCACGGGCGCGCCGTCTTTCGTCAGCGTGCGGCTGCGCAGGTCCAGCGTAAAGCGGCCGGACTTGATAACGTGGCCGTTGCCGTTTTCCTCGGGTACGAGCGGGATTTCGGCGGACAGGACGCCGATCCGGCGGGCCAGCGCGTCCACCCGGGCGATAAGTTCCGAAGGGGAGAAGGGCTTGGGGACGTAGTCGTCGGCGCCGATCATGAGTCCGGTGACTTTGTCCATTTCCTGGGCCCGGGCGGTTAGCATAATAATCCCCATTTTCGAGCCGCTCTGCCGAATGCGGCGGCAGACTTCAAACCCGTCGATACCGGGCAGCATCACGTCCAACAGGGCGATGGAGAAGTCCGGCTCCTGGGCCAGGATGGACAGGGCCTCTTCGCCGGAGGAAGCAATCCGGGTTATGTAGCCGGCCCGCTTCAGGTTGATGTCTATGAATTCGCTGATGGCGGCTTCGTCTTCCAGGATCAGGATTTTCTTGGGGATATCGGCCATACTGACTCTCCTTTCTCTTTCTGTGTTAATCATCCGGGAACAGTGGCGCGGCGGCTGCCAGCTCCGCAAGGCGCCTGTTATCGCCGTTACTATCCAGAATGGCAAAGCGCCGTTTCACTTCGCCAAAGTTTACCCAATATTTATCCGGCAAACCGCTGAGTTTGCTACGGCCGGGGATGGTGACGTAGAAGTACCGCCCCTGACTTTGCGTCAGAAGCTCCTTGTTGTCTGCCTCGGCCAGGCGCGTGTCGGACACGTATACGTGGATGGACAGCAGGTCATACTGATACCCGTTGTATTCCATGGAGAAGGTCGTTGTTTTCAAACCGCCGGATTCGGAATGTCTGGCGTAGACCCGCCCGACCCACTCCTCCGGGAAGAGGAAGTACCAGGGGTCGGCGTGGGCCTGGTATGTGACCGCGTGGCGGAAAATGTCGGCGGACTTGTCGTAGGCGAACCAGAACAGATACGTGTCCGGCTCAACGTCCACCTTCTGGGGCTGGGGCATGGGCACGGCTTTGGGGATTTCCAAAAACCCGTCAAAGTCCACGTCCATGGCGTGAACCATCCGGGCCCGGCCGGTGTAGCTGAAGTTGTAAATGGCGTCAAAGGAGATGTTGACAAGCCCTTCCTCTGTCAGAATCAGCACGTCGGACACCATGCCCTGGGCGGCGGTGCTGTACCCGTCCACAATCACGGCGGGCATTTCCTCATTCAGCCGGCCGCCGACGATTTTGCTCGGCGCGCGGACGCCGGCGGAAAGGGGCGCTCTGCCCAGCGGCTGCATGGCGCTGTCGCCCGGGTTCAGCCCGAACAGCTCGGCGTAGGCGTTGTTGCCGGTTTCGTCGTGGTTTAACAGCAGCAGTTCGCCCTTTTCATCGCCGTTTAAGTCGTGAACGTACAGGCTTGTATACGGCGCGTTGGTTAAAACGGCCACCGGCTCGTCGTTCACCAGCGTGTACACGGTGGCGGTGTAGTTGGATTTGGCGCCGAAGCTCTGTCCGATGATCATTTCCAGGATTCCGTCGCCGTTGACGTCGGCGTATTCCACCCGCTCAAAGGAAACGGCGTTAAGCGTGTAGCTTGTAAGCGGCGTATATTTACTCTCGCCGGTTTTCGAAAGAATCATCACCTGCAGCTGTACGTCGATGGAGTTGGATAAAAACACGATGGCTTCGGGAATGCCGTCCTGGTACAGGTCAACAAGCTGCACGGGAGAACGGTTCGTACCGGACTGGGGGCTGGTGGTGGTCCAGTTGGAGCCGGAGGTGACGTCGTTTACGATTTTCAAAATATCCGCATGGTCGGGTAGCAGCCTGGGAAGGGACAAAAGGTCGGCCGTGTTCATCACCATGCAGCCGGACAGGAACACCACAAGCATCAAAAAGCACATGGCTAGACGCCACCGTCCGTTTTTTCCACAAAACACCCATTCCACCTCCCGATCAAAATTTCATACTATTAATTATACAGGATTCGAGCCAGGTTCACAAGGGGGATTTCTTCGCCATGCAGGCCATGCATACGGTGAATAATCCATAGCTGTGCACAACTTATGTGGAAAACTCTGTGGAAACCGTGGAAACCCTATTTTAGAAAGAAAGGCAGCTTTGTAAAGTTAGGTGCTTTACAATGGAAAACCCGCCGGCGGCCGTGCATAACGGGTGTATGGACGAGTATATCTATAAAAGGGAGAAAAAGGGGGAAAAATGAAAATTTGGAGGATGGGGCTTGTCAAAGGATTGGGAAATCCTTATAATAAAACTGTATATGCGCGGCGTGACGGGCCGCAGATTATGCGTATAACAGAGAGGAAGGATATCTTATGGCAGAGTTCAAGGTAGCCATCATTGGTTGTGGCGGTATTGCTAACGGCAAGCACATGCCCTCCCTGCAGAAGGTACCGGGCGTGGAAATGGTCGCCTTCTGCGACATTATCGTCGAGCGGGCGCAGGCCGCGGCCGAGAAATACGGTGTTCCGGGCGCTCGCGTCTACTCCGACTACAAGGAACTGCTCGCTAAGGAAGAGCTGGACGTCGTGCACGTCTGCACCCCCAACCGTTCCCACTGCGAAATCAGCATCGCTGCCATGGAAGCCGGCTGCCATGTCATGTGCGAAAAGCCCATGGCCATCAACGAAGCCGACGCCCGCAAGATGGTGGAAGCCGCCCGCAGAACCGGCAAGAAGCTGACCATCGGTTATCAGAGCCGCTATCGCGCCGACTCTCAGTTCCTGAAGGCTGAGTGCGAAAAGGGCACCCTGGGCGAGATCTACTTTGCGAAAGCCCATGCCAGACGTCGCCGCGCCGTTCCCACCTGGGGCGTGTTCCTCAATGAGTATGAGCAGGGCGGCGGTCCCCTGATCGACATCGGTACCCACGCGCTGGACCTGACCCTGTGGATGATGAACAACTACCGGCCCAAGTACTGCGTCGGCACTACATACGACAAGCTGGCCAAGCAGAAGGGCAACACCGGCAACGCCTGGGGCGACTGGGATCCTGAGAAGTACACCGTCGAAGACTCCGCGTTCGGTTTTATCGTTATGGAAAACGGCGCCACGATTATCCTCGAATCCTCCTGGGCGCTGAACACGCTGGACGTCCACGAAGCCAAGACCTCCCTGTGCGGCACCCTGGCCGGCGCCGACATGCTCGACGGTCTGCGCATTAACGGCGTGCAGAACGGCCGGCAGTATGTGCTGAAGCCCGACTTCAACGCCGGCGGCGTCGCGTTCTACGAAGGCGACCCCAACGCCAGACCCGAGGTCATCGAAGCCATGCAGTGGTATCAGGCCATTAAGAACGACACCGATCCCTGCGTCCTGCCCGAGCAGGCCTACGTCGTGTCTGCCATTCTGGACGGCATCTACAAGTCCGCCGAAACCGGCCAGCCCTACTACTTCGACAATCTGCTGAAATAACCCCAACCGGAAAGGAACCTAAGTATGTCGCAGGAAAGTCTTGACCGTATCAATTTTCTGGCCCGCAAAGCCAGAACCGAGGGGCTGACCCCCGAAGAAAAAGCCGAACAGCAGGCGCTGCGGGAGGCTTTCCTGGCGAACTTCAGGAAAAACCTGTATGCCCAGCTGGACGCGAGTA
>JAKPBM010000006.1 GCA_029778935.1 Bacillota bacterium
TCGCTTGTCTTGGCGTTCTGGAACACGACCACCACGCGGCGGTTGGGCTCCTGCCCGACGGAGTGGGTGCTGATGCCGGGGTAATTCTGCAGCACCGTGTGGATGACCCGGCGTTCCTGGGGAGACATGGGCTCCAGCGTGATGTTCTTTTTGTACTTTATTGCCTTTTCAGCCGTTTTCTTGGCCAGCTTTTCCAGCGAATCCAGGCGCTTTTCCCGGTAGTTTTCCGTATCCAGGTTGACGCGCACGTGGCGTTCTTCGCCCTTGTTTACGACCAGCCCGGTCAGATACTGCAGCGCGTCCAGCGTTTCGCCGCGGCGGCCGATGAGAAGGCCCATATCGTCGCCTTCCAGGGCAATGTCCAGGCTTTCTTCCGATTCTTTCAGCGAGATTTTCGCGTCAATATGCATCAGGCGGAACAACTCGGAAAGGAAGGTTTCGGCTTTCTGGGTCACGCCGACTTCATAGTACACACGGATCTTTGCCACTACACCGCCCAGGCCGAACAGGCCGGTTTTCCCCTTTTCCAGCAGTTCGTAGGTGACGCTTTCTCTCGGCAGCCCCAGCTGCGCCGTGGCCTTCTGAATGGCCGTTTCCAAAGCGTCGTTGATATTCTTCGCCTGACCCTCCACGTCGATATATTTGGTCATCGGATGTTTCTCCTTCTTCCTTATTCGGACGGGTCTTCTTCCTCACCCGTGGTTTCTACGGGCGGGGGTGTCTTCTTTTTGGATTTGTCCTCCACCACAAGCAGCTTGCCGTATTTCTTATCGGCGATGGCGTTTAAAATCGGCTCCTGCGCGATGGAAAGAATGTTGTTCACAATCCAGTACAGCGTCACGCCGGCGGGCAGCGAAAGGCCGATCCACAAAGACAGAAGCGGCATGGTATACAGCATTCCCTTGCCCATGGAAGCCGCCTCCTGGGCGCCGGAGACGCCTTCGTTCATCTTCTCGCTCGTCTTCTGCGCCAGCCAGCCCTGCAGATACGCAAATACGGCCGAAAGGACGGGCAGGATCATCAGGGCGTTCATCGGCCGCAAGGAAGGCATGCCGCCCAGGTCCAGCCCCAGGAACTTAAAGTTGATATCAAAGATATCCTTGTGCAATTCCTGCAGCCTGGGCACATTGCCGTTCATGGCGTGGGCCAGCCGCAGCTCGTTCACCGCTTTGCCGCCCGCGTCCAGCTGCTGTTCCAGCGTGGTGAAGTATTCCTCGGGCAGGTTGTTCTCGTTCACATACGTACCGTCTTTGTACATGGAGATGATTTCTCTGCCGACGGCATCAATCTGTTCCGCATCCATGTACATGAGGTTATTTAAGGGACGGTACACGACGCCGTACAAACCCATGAGGATCGGAAGCGTGATCAGAAGCGGCAGGCAGCCGCCGAATAAGCTTACGCCTTCGCTTTTATAAAGCTTCTGAATTTCTTCGTTGAGCTTCTGCGGGTTCCCTTTGTACTTTTTCTCTAAGGCTGCGCGCTTGGGGGCAATGCGGCGCTGATCGTACATGCTCTTTTTGCTTTTCAGCTGGAGCGGGAAGAGAAGGATTTTCGTCAGAAGCGTAAAGAGAATAATGGCAATGCCAAAATTTGAGGTAATCGCGGTCATGATAAACCGCATAATCAGGGCAAAAAAGTCGGTTACGATTGGGATATTCATAGATTTCCTCCGTATCCTATGCCATATGCGAAGGCTTTCCCCCGAAACGCACGGACAGGGCTCCCATTAACCCCGCCCTGCGTCGGCCCAAACCGCGTTCTTTGCGCTTACTTTGGCCCGCAGACTCTGTTCAAGGGACCGGGTCGTATCCCCCCGGATGCAGCGGATGGCATTTCAATAGGCGTTTTAACGCCAAAAATCCGCCCTTTACGGCGCCGTACTTCTCTACGGCTTCCAGGGCGTAGGCAGAACAGGTGGGTACAAAGCGGCAGCAGGGTTTCTTAAACGGGGAAATGTTCTTTCGATAAAACTTAATCAACCAGATGAACGCCTTCTTCATGGCTTTCTTCCGTCATCAATCCGTTTCTAAGAAATAGCTGGTCGAAATCCCGCTCAAGCCTGGAAAATGGCGCGTTAATCAATGCCGCTCTTGCAACGATAATGATGTCAAAGCCCGGAATCATCCGTTGCTCCCGCAGGCGGTACATTTCGCGGATGCGCCGCCGCAGCCGATTCCGAACTACGGCTCCGCCCAGTTTTGCGCTTACCGTTATCCCCAGCCGCTGGCCGCGGCCGCCGTTTTTCCGGAAATAAATGGCAATGGTTTTGGCAGAATCCGTCTTTCCGCGCCTGTATAACCGGGTAAAATCGGCATTCTGGTTCAAAGATTTCGTAAAGCGCATGGCCCCTCCTTGTGGCAGGTCTGCCTGCGAATCGAAGATAGCACAAGAACCCCCTTGTCCAAAGGGGGTCGCTTTGGGTGCAGAGCCGTTCCCAATAAAGCAACACCGGCTGGAATAAACCGGCCGGTAGGTGCTTTCTGGAAAGGATTAATGGGTCAGACGCTTCCGCCCTTTTGCCCTTCTGCGAGCCAAAACTTTCCGGCCATTGGAAGTCTTCATACGGGCGCGGAAACCGTGCACTTTGCTCCGTTTCAGCTTCTTGGGCTGATACGTTCTCAGCATTTGTCTTCACCTCCGTTGCCTTGTAGTCTGGTACGCAGTATATACAAAGGGGCGGCAGAAAAATTTTACCGCAAAAGCCCCACTTGTAAACTCCACGTGGAGTTTTATTATATAACAATCTTGGCCGGCATGTCAACTGTTTTCCGCTTTTCGAGTGCGGATTCCGGGTTTACGCCCCCGTTTCCGGGTTCGGAACCCAGAAACGCAGCTTTTCGTCCGAAAGGGCAACGCGGATGGTTTTTTCAAAGGCAATCTCCCCGTCCAGGTTCTTAGGGATGGGCTGATCCGCCTCTATTACCATAGATTTCCCGGCCAGCTTCTGAAAATACACCATTTTTTCCCTGTACCGCCCCTGCTTGTAATAGGAAATGGCGCCAGCCACCTGAAAGCGGGACACCTTCCGTACCAGCAGGAACTCCAGCTGCCCGTCGGAGGGGTGCGCCTCGGGAACGGGGTGAAAACCGCCGCCGTAATAGCTGCCGTTGGCGGCGACGATGATGATAAAGTCGCCCGCAAAGGACTGCCCGTCCACCGTGACGCGGCAGTGGGTGGCGATGGGCTTGAAAAAGTTTATGAGCAGCGAAA
>JAKPBM010000014.1 GCA_029778935.1 Bacillota bacterium
CGCTGTACACCAGGATGAAAAACACGCAGAAAAACACCAGCAGCAAAAGCACCACATACCGCCGCGTCTGCATGGTGCGCCGGCGCTTTTTCAGCCAGGCGTGCACGCCGGACGTGACGCAAAGCTCCACCAGAGCCGGCATCAGTATGTAGTTCCGCCAGAAGTAAAACCGGTCCGACTGCAAGTTGTCAAGGATCTTTCCCCAGAAAAACCAAATGAGGACGAGCAGCAGAAATTTAGCGGCAAAGGCATAATAGCACGCCTTCACGATCTGCAGGCACCATGCGTCGTGACTGCTGCGGCGATGGACGACCACACAACTCCTCCTAGCGTTTCCGTATCAGCTTTCGTATATATTTCGGGTTGAGACCCGCTTGATATAATGCCTTTTCAGGGAAGATACGATTCCCAGCGCTGCAAACATGGTGACAACGGACGTGCCTCCGTAGCTGATAAAAGGAAGGGTCAATCCGACAACAGGGGCAACACCCAGGTTCATCCCTATGTTGATATAGGTCTGGAACGTAAGCATCGCTGCCACGCCGACGCACATGAGCATGCTGAACCGGTCGTCCCGCATGGACAGGCCGTCGGCCACGCATTTTAAGATAATCGCCGTCAGCAACAGCAGAATGGCCAGCCCCCCGACAAAGCCCAGCTCCTCGCAGGCCACGGAGAAGATAAAGTCGGTCTGCTTGGTGGGCAGATGGCCGTACTGGGTCAGCGGGCCGTTGTACAGCCCCGCGCCGAACCATCCTCCGTTGGCAATCGCCGTCCGGCTCTGCATCTGGTGGTAGCCCACGGAGTTCAGCTTATACGTCGGGTCAAAGAGCACGATGAAGCGGTCCCTTTGATACTGGCCCATGACAAAGTTCCAGAAAATGGGCACCGCCGCCGCCATGCCGATGAGCCCGGCGACGCAGAAGCGCAGATAAATGCCGCCGGCAAACGCCATGATGATAAAGATAAAGAGATAGGAAACCGCCATACCGTCGTCTTTGGAAAAGAGATAGACAAAGGCGACAGGAACCAGCGCGTGCACCAGCAGGGGAATTAGGCCCCCGATGGTGTTGACCCGCTTGCCCAGAATCTTAAAATGCTGGGCAAGGGTCAAAATGTACAGGATTTTGCCGAGCTCCGCCGGCTGAAACCCTGTTTCGATGCTGCCGATTCGGAAACGGATCCAGCTGTTGTTGCCCGTCTGCTCTAAACCGACGCCGAAAAACAGCGTGGTGGAAAGCAAAATCAGGTTCACCACCAGCGCCCATTTCCAGAGCACGGCCAGATGGGCAAGGTCAAAGAGCGTGATGACAAAATAGGCAAACACGCCTAACGCAATGGCAACCCCCTGAACAATCAGGTACCGCGGGTTGTCCTTTGCCGCGCTGCTGATTAACAGCATCCCGTAGGCGGAAGTGACGAGGGCTAAAATCAGCAGCATGGGGTTCATCCGCTTGCAGTAGTTTTTAAAAAACGCAAGCACTTTCCCCGTGATTTTTCGTATGTCAGCAGAGGCCATGCCTCTCCTCCTTTGTATGCAGAACCTCTAGACCCGCTCCGGCTCGTGGACGACGGGGTCGGTTTCGACGGTTCCGTCCTCCAGGTATACATACGTGGTATAGTCGGGGCGTTTCTTTTCGAGGCTGATTTCGCAGTCAATTACGCGGACGCCGTGGAGGAAGCCCTCCTTGCCGTATCCGCCCCGCCCCAGGTGCTGGTAGCCCGTGCCGCGGCCGTAGCAGAGGCGGATGCCGTACAAATCGCCCACAAAGTCGTTGGTGTGGTCGTGGCCGACGAAAACGCCCTTGACGCCCTCATCCTCCAGCATGGCCGTAAACAGGCCGGAGTTGATCTTGGGCGCGCAGATGTTCTCGTTTTTCGAGCCGTAGCAGGTCTTCGTCCGCCAGACTTCCTCATATTCCGGCAAGGGGATATGGAAGAAAAACAGGGACGAATGGGGCCCGTACCGGGCGTTGATGTCGTCCCGGGTTCGAACGTACCAGTAAACCTGGGAGCAGTCTATATAGTCCCAGCCGCCGATTCTGCGGGTTTGGTTGCTTCGGCCGGAGTCCATCATGTAGAAAGACCACTGGATGCGGCCGTTTTTGTTGAAGATATTGATGACGTAGTTGCCGTCTCCCTTGATGTTCGGTTCGCCAGGCTCGTAGATGCAATAAGGGTCGGCCAGGAGGATTTCCTCCAGCGCCTTGACCGGCGCGCCGTACTCGGCGTCGTGGTTGCCGAACACAAAGGCCCAGCGCTGCTTCTTTTCCGCCATGAACTTACAAAAGCCGCGCAGGGTTTCCTCGCTGACCTGAGAAGAAACCAAATCGCCCGTACTGAGGACCAGGTCCGGTTTCTGGGAATCGATGGCGTCGGAAATAAGCTTCAGGGTCCATTCCTCCGGCGGCCCGTCGTGTAAATAATCCAGATGAGCGTCGGCAATCTGCATGATGCGAAACGATTCGCCAGAATGTACAATATCCATACTTTTCCTCCCCTTCGGCCAAACTTCCGCCGCTAGCAAAACATGTATGTATACTTGTGAAAATTATACCACCGCAAGGGCCAAAAAGCAAGAAAAAGCGCCTTCCGGCCGCCCTCCGGCAGGCGTTTTCCGCACCCTGGGCTGAGCGGGAACGGTATCCGGCGGCTGCGTCGGGGATGGACGGCAACCCGTTGGTTTATC
>JAKPBM010000016.1 GCA_029778935.1 Bacillota bacterium
CACTCCTCAAACAGCCGCACCGTCTGCATAATAAGGTCGTCAAAGTCGAAGGCGTTGGCCTCAAAGAGCCTTCTCTGGTACCCGGCGTAGATTTTGGCAATCTGGCTAAGCCGGTGGTCGCCCTGGCTCTGGCGGGCAAACTGCTCGGGAGTTAAGAGCTTGTCCTTGGCGCGGGAGATAACTTCATGCACAAGCCGGGGCGGAAAGTCCTTTTCAGTAAACTGCAGGGCTTCTAAAGTTTCCTTGATGACCCGGCGGCTGTCGTCGGTGTCGTAAATGGTGAAGCTGCGCTTGTAGCCGATGCGCTCGCACTCCCTGCGCAGGATGCGCACGCAGGTGGAATGGAACGTCGCCGCCCAGACGCCGTCGCTGTCTTCCGGCCCCAGGGTGCGGCGCAGGCGGTCTTTCAGCTCCCCCGCCGCTTTGTTGGTAAAGGTGATGGCGAGGATGGCGTGGGGTTTTACGGGACGGTCGGCCAGCAGCGCGGTGAGCCTCGTGTCCGAAAGCCCTGTGCCGTGGCGGTAGTATTCCAAAAGGGCGGAAACGTCCGCCTCCGTCACAAAGGGCGGCACGTCGCCGCTTTCATAGGCGTTTCCGAACCGGATCAGGTAGGCGATGCGGTTAATGAGCACGGTGGTTTTTCCGCTGCCCGCACCAGCCAATATGAGCAGCGGGCCGTTGGCGGCGAACACCGCTTCCCGCTGTTTGTCGTTCAAGTAGGCGTATTCTTTTTTCAGGATAGCGCGGCGCAGTTCGAGATACTGCTCCTTTAAGTCTTCCGTAAGCATGGCGCCCCTCCTTTTCCCTATCATTGTACCCGAATTTCGGCCCGGCCGCAACCTTCCTTTCCGCTTGCAAAGCGGAAATAAATGCAGTACAATGATTCCGATTGGCAAAGAAAGGTGGTTTACGCATGAAATTCCAATACCTAGGAACGGCAGCGGCGGAAGGATGGCCCGCCCTTTTCTGCAGCTGCGACAACTGCGAAAGGGCCCGGAAAGCCGGCGGCAAGAACACCCGCACCCGCTCCCAGGCCGTCATCGACGATACCCTCTGCATCGACCTTCCGCCCGACACCTACGCCCACATCCTGCAAAACGGCCTGGAAGCCTATCGCTGGACGGGGCTTGTCGTTACCCATACCCATATGGACCATTTCCATCGGGATGAGCTCACTAACTGGTTCACTCCCTTTGCGCATCATGACGGTTTTCTGAAGGTGTACGGCAATGAAGGCGTCGTGGAAGCCGTAAACCAAGTACTTCAGCGGCGGGACCCGGAAAGAAAGCGCATGGATGTGACGCTGGTACAGGACTTTGTGCCCTTTACCCACGGCAAATACACCATCACGCCCCTGCCCGCCGACCACGATAAAAACCAGAACTGCCACATCTACGTAATCGAAGATGGGCAGTCCCGCGTGCTTTATGGAAACGATACCGGCTATTTTGACGAAAGCGTGTGGGAGTATATCCGGGGCATGCGCTTTGACCTGGTCAGCCTGGATTGCACCCACGTCATTTTGGAAAACCGGCACAACCATATGTCCCTTTCCGTCTGCAACGAAGTCAAGGAGCGTCTGCTTGCTTCCGGCTGCGACGAAAAGACCACGTTCGTCGTCACCCACTTCTCCCATAACGGCAACGCCATCCACGACGAGCTGGTGCCGATGGCGGAAGAATACGGGTTCCTGGTCGCCTACGACGGCATGGTTATAAATTTGTAACGGCTTCGGCCAGTTCCGACCAGTCGGAAACGGCGTAGTATGTATGCCCTTTCCACGTCTTGGGGGCAAGGCCGCCGGTGTGTTTCTTCTCGATGATGAAAGGCAGCATGCCGACGCCGGCGGCGCCCTCCACGTCGGGCACATGGTCGTTGCCGCAGTACCAGCATTCGGACGGGGCGACGCCCGCCTTTTTCGCCGCCGCTTCGAACATATCCGGCCCCGGCTTGCAAAAAAGCAAATCGGCGCTGGTCACGACAAACTCCATGCAGCTTTCGGGCAGGCCCTTCTTCACAGCGACGGCCATGCCCTCGGAGGAAAAGACCGTGTTGCTGATGACGGCGGTGGGGATGCCTTGCGCATACAGGGCGGACAGAAGGGCTTCTATGCCTTTGACCGGCCAGCGGTCGGAGTTGTGGTCGTCGAAGATGTTTTCGCACTCTCTCATGGAGATGCTGTATCTAAGCCCGGTGCGCATGAAGACGTTTCGCAGCAGAGAGGAAAGGGTTACGTCCACGGCATATCCGCAGGGGGTGTTGAGATAGCCCATG
>JAKPBM010000023.1 GCA_029778935.1 Bacillota bacterium
TCTCCACCGATAAAATGGCCATGCAGCGCCTGAAGGAAGCGGCGGAAAAGGCGAAAATCGAGCTTTCCTCCGTCACCTCCACCAACATCAACCTGCCCTTTATCACGGCGGACGCCACCGGCCCCAAGCATCTGGACATGACGCTCACGAGAGCCAAGTTCAACGAGCTCACGGCCGACCTCGTCGAAGCCACCATGGTTCCCGTCCGGCAGGCCATGCAGGACGCCGGCCTGAAACCCTCCGACCTGGCCAAGGTGCTGCTGGTCGGCGGTTCCACCCGTATCCCCGCCGTGCAGGAAGCCGTCCGCAACTTCACGGGCAAAGAGCCATTCAAAGGCATCAACCCCGACGAATGCGTCGCCGTCGGCGCGGCCATCCAGGCGGGTGTCCTGGCCGGCGAAGTGAAGGATCTGCTGCTGCTGGACGTTACGCCTTTGTCTCTCGGCATTGAAACCTACGGCGGCATCTGCACCAAGCTCATCGAGCGCAACACCACCATCCCCACCAAGAAGAGCCAGATCTTTACCACCGCCGCCGACGGGCAGACCTCCGTCGAAGTCCACGTGCTGCAGGGCGAGCGCGAAATGGCCAAAGACAACAAGACCCTCGGCCGCTTCCGTCTCGAGGGCATTCCCCCCGCACCCCGCGGCGTGCCGCAGATCGAAGTCACCTTCGACATCGACGCCAACGGCATCGTAAATGTCTCCGCCAAAGACCTGGGCACCGGCAAGGAGCAGAAGATCACCATCACTTCCTCCACGTCCATGTCCAAGGAAGAGATTGAGCGGGCCGTCAAGGAAGCCGAAATGTACGCCGAGGAAGACAAGAAGCGCCGCGAAGAAGCGGAAACCCGCAACAACGCCGAACAGCTTGTCTACCAGAGCGAGAAAACCCTGACCGAAGTAGGCGACAAACTGCCCGAGGACGACAAGAAACCTGTCCAGGAGCAGCTGGAAAAGCTGAAAGAAGCCTTAAAGGGCACCGACCTGGCCGCCATCAAATCGGCCACGGAAGAACTGACCCAGCGGTTCTACGCCCTGTCCGAGAAACTCTACAAGGCCACCGCCGGCTCCTCCGACGCTTCCGGCCCCAACACCGACGCCAGCGGCAACGTATACAGCAACGACTTCGAAGTGAAAGACGAAGGCGACGGAAAATAACGGGTAAATTCGCGAAAGACAACGCCTCTGCCGGGTCAATCCGGCAGAGGCAAGTTTGCGCTTTTGGCCCAAAATCGAAGTAGGGGGAAAGCCCATGGCGGATAAACGAGATTACTACGAAGTGTTGGGTCTCAGCAAAGGGGCCAGCGAGGAAGAAATCAAGAAAGCCTATCGGAAACTTGCCAAACAGTACCATCCCGATATGAACCCCGGCGACAAGGAAGCCGAGGCCAAGTTCAAGGAAGTCAACGAAGCCTACCAGGTGCTGACCGACCCGGAAAAACGCCGTATGTACGACCAGTTCGGCCACGCCGGCGTCGACCCCACCTACGGCGCGGGCCAGTCCGGCGGCGGCAACTTTGGCGGGTTCGGCGGCTTCAGCGGCTTCGGGTTTGACATGGGGGACATCGGCGACATATTCAGCTCCTTTTTCGGCGGCTTCAGCCAGGGCGCGGCGCGCAACGCCCCCCGGGCCGGCGACGACATAGAGCGGACCGTCACGCTGACGTTTGAGGAAGCGGCCTTCGGCTGCTCCAAAGACGTCACCATCAACCGGCTGGAGCAGTGCGACGTCTGCGGCGGCACGGGCGCGGCCAAGGGTTCCTCTCCGGAAACCTGCCCCACCTGCCACGGCAGCGGCCAGGTGCGCACCACCCGCCGCACGGTCTTAGGCACGATCAGCATCTCCTCCGTCTGCAGCACCTGCGGCGGCAAGGGCAAGGTCGTCAAAAACCCCTGCGACGCCTGCCGCGGCAACGGCGTTTTGCGGAAAAGCCGCACCATCAAGGTGAAAATCCCCGCCGGCATCAACCACGGCCAATCGGTGATTCTCCGCGGCCAGGGCGACACGGGCTTTAACGGCGGTCCCAACGGCGATTTGCACATAGAAGTGTCCATCAAAAAACACGAAATCTTCTCCCGCGACGGCGACACGCTGCTCTGCACCGTGCCGATTTCCTTTACGGAAGCGGCTTTAGGCGCGGAAATCGAAATCCCGAGCCTGGAAGGCCCCATGAAATACACCATCCCCGAAGGCGTGCAAAGCGGCACGGTCTTCCGCATCAAAGGCAAAGGCATCCCGAAGTTAAACAGCAAACTGCGGGGCGACTATTTACTGACCGTCGTCGTGGAAACACCGCGGAACCTGACGGCAAAGCAGAAAGAGCTTTTGCAGCAGCTTGCCGCCACCATGGACGAAAAGAACCAGACGGAGCAAAAGTCGTTCTTTGGCAAAATGAAGGATAAATTTAAAAGCTAAACGAAAACCGGCCCCTGCAAAAGGGCCGGTTTTTGGTTTTCAGATATATTTCCAGAGCTGTGGGCAAATTCCCACCCGGGATTGGGGCGCCGCCCCGTTGCTTTCCGCAACATACCCGCGGAAGCTGCGGCCGCTTTACAGTCGGCCGTGCGTATCAGTCTCGGCGGCCGCCTGCTGCTTCCCAAAAACCGGCTTTCGGAAACACGCATCTTCGCGACTGGACTTCGCCGCCTCCCTTTTGGCCCTTCTAACAGATTTCCCCATATCCAAATTGCGTTTTGATTAACATTTCCACCCCGACAGTCCTCTCTCGCCACTTCGTTCGCGCGGTCAAACGTCAAAGACGCCCCTAACCCGCCCGGGGCGCCAAGGTGCGCTGCGACCATTCGTTTTGCGGTCGGAGTAACGCCCGCTTCCCTCAAAACGTCGGGGAGCCACGTTTTTACGATGGTGTGTTAGCATCAACACAAAACCCGCAAATCTACCGAAAACTATAAATCCGGCATCGGTGCGGCCGGATTTTTAATTTCCGCTTCCCGTTTCTTCAGTTTATCCAAATCCTCCGGCGGCAGAAAATACTCCTGAAACACTGCTTCCGCCTCTTCGCCGCTTTCCGCCGGGCCGACGTAAGCCGCCATCTTGCCCGGGGATTTGAAAAACAGCACAACCTTATCAAAATATCTGTCGCTCACCCCAAAATAGCAGGAAGTATCCCACATATGAATGCCGATAGGTAAGTTTCCCTTGTCGTCCCCCAGGGCAAATCTCGTCCCGCTTGATTTCCCAGGTCTCCTTCCAGTTATTGGGCTGCATGCTCCGGGCAGCCGCGTCATTATACTTCCCGTCCCAACAGTAGCCGTAAGGGCTGTTAAAATACTGGTCGCCGACAATCATATACCCCTTCAGCTTGCTTATGGAAAATATCCGCCGCTCCCAATACAGATGCAGTTCCACCCGGACGACTTCCCCGTCGTACGTTAAAAACATAGAATTCCTTCTCCACCGGTTTGGGCCGCCAGTACCAGACCTGCCCGGTCAAAACGCAAACCGCCGCCGCCCAAACCGCAGCCTTCCGCCATACGCGCTTTCAGCGCCCGTTTGCCTGCTCCATGCCGCTCCGCCTTTTTTCAATATATACTAAACCCCGCCCCGAATGTCAGCAACCCCCGCGTTTTTGCCTGTTTCCCATACGATTTGCCGCCCTATCGCCCGTTAAAGGCCGCATACGGCTCGTTTTGATAGCCCCCG
>JAKPBM010000063.1 GCA_029778935.1 Bacillota bacterium
GACGGCGAAAATGCACGCCGGCGTGGTGTCCTTGGAGCCGAGACCGTACCGGCCGCCGCAAACCTTGATATTCCGGCCGTTGGTGGCCAGAGCCGTCACGACGTCCAGATACAGCGGTTCGCCGATGGCGCCGGGTTCCTTCGTGCGGTCCAAAACGGCGATCTTCTGACAGGTGGCCGGGATGGCTTCGAGGAACTTCTCGGTCACAAAGGGTCTATACAGGCGGACTTTGACAAGGCCGACCTTCTCGCCCTTGGAAACGAGGTAGTCGATGGTCTCTTCGATGGTGTCGCAGACCGAACCCATGGCGACGATGACGCGCTCCGCCTCGGGGTGGCCGTAGTAGTTAAACAGCTTGTAGTTGGTGCCGGCGGCCTGGTTGACCTTTTCCATGTATTCTTCCACGATGGCCGGCAGCGCGTTGTAGTAGGGGTTGCAGGACTCGCGGGCCTGGAAGAACAGGTCGGGGTTCTGGGCCGTGCCGCGGACGACCGGGTGCTCGGGGTTCAAAGCCCTGTCGCGGAAAGCCTTGAGAGCGTCCCAGTCAATCATATCCTTCAGCGTATCATAGTCCCAGGCGGCGACTTTCTGCACTTCGTGGGAGGTGCGGAAACCATCGAAGAAGTGCAGGAAGGGAACGCGGCCCTTAATGGCGGACAGATGCGCCACGGCGCCCAAATCCATCACTTCCTGGGCATTGGTGGAAGCAAGCAGCGCAAAGCCCGTCTGCCGGCAGGCCATCACGTCGGAATGGTCGCCGAAGATGTTCAGCGCGTGGGTAGCGACACAGCGCGCGGAAACATGGATGACGCCGGGCAGCAGCTCGCCGGCGATCTTGTACATGTTGGGGATCATGAGAAGCAGGCCCTGAGAAGCCGTGTATGTAGTGGTCAAAGCGCCGGCCGCCAGAGAACCGTGCACAACGCCGGCCGCGCCCGCTTCGGACTGCATCTCGACCAACTTGACGGGCTGGCCGAAAATGTTCTTCCGGCCGTTGGCGGCCCACTGGTCCGTCAGTTCCGCCATGGGGGAAGACGGCGTAATCGGGTAAATACCCGCCACTTCGGTGAAGGCGTACGATACGTGCGCCGCCGCCGTATTACCGTCCATGGTCTGCATTTTTCTTGCCATAAACGTATGTTCCTCCTGTGCAATGTATTAGCAGGGGAGCCGCAAAACCGCCCTGCCGCAAGAGAGTGTCCTCAAATCGAAAATAGCGCCGCTTACATGCGTATACAGCCGATCCTGCATACCGTGCAAGCGCTGGAGAAGTCTGGAAACCGCATTCTTCCCGCCCCTATTTTCCATCTAAAGACACCCTCCCGAATGCCATCTAAAAGTATAACATTTTTTTCGACCGTTGTAAACCGTTTTTGGACAACAAGACGTAGATTTTTTAGGTTAGTTATGTTAAACTATTCGTAAATTGTATAAATTCCGGATTTTCCATCCGGTTTCCCAATATATGAGAGAAAACCTGCAAAATGGGAGGCTTATATGAAATACGTCATCATTTTGGGCGACGGAATGTCCGATTATCCCGACGCCCTCCACGGCAAAACCCCCCTGGAAGCCGCCGCCAAGCCGCATATGGATGCACTCTGCGCCGCGGGACGGCTTGGCCGCATGAGAACTCTCTACCCGGATCTGCCCACGGGCAGCGACACGGCCAACCTGTCCGTTCTGGGATACGATCCGCATCAATATTACACCGGCCGCTCCCCCATCGAGGCGCTGGGGCTTGGCATTCCGCTGGAAGACTGCGATTTGGTGTTCCGCATGAATCTGGTGACCCTCACCGAGGAGGAACCCTTTGAGCAAAAGCGCATCATCGACCACAGCGCGGACAAGATTTCCACGGAGGAAGCCGCCGAGCTGGTGAAAGCCCTGGCGGAAAAGCTGGAAACCGAGAACATCCGCATCCACTGCGGCGTGTCCTACCGCCACGTGCTCATTTATAAACACATCGACTACGCCGAAACCCTGACCGCGCCCCACGACATTCTCGGCAAACCCATCGGCGAATACCTGCCCAAAACGGGCATTGCCGGCAAAATCATCGCCATGATGAAGGAAAGCTACGACATCCTTTCGGCCCATCCGGTAAATCTCGCCCGCAAAGCCAAGGGCCTGCGCCCGGCCAACTGCCTCTGGCTCTGGGGGCAGGGGCGCAAACCCAACTACCCGAAGTTTTCCGAGCAGTTCGGCGTGGACAAAGGGCTGATAATTACGGCGGTGCCGCTGGTGTCCGGCCTGGCGTTCGGCATGGGGCTGGACTACCGCCCCGTGGAAGGCGCCACCGGCGATTTCCACACCAACTACGCCGGCAAAGCCCAGGCGGCCATCGACGCCATGAAGGATGGCTATTCCTTCGTGTTCGTCCACGTGGAAGCCCCCGACGAGTGCGGCCACGACGGCGACGCGGAGACGAAAAAGCGCTCGATTGAGAAAATCGACGAGGAAATCGTCGGGCCGGTGGTGTCCTACTTAAGAAACTGCGGCGAGCCGTTCCGCATCCTGATTACGCCCGACCACGCCACGCCCGTTTCCGTGCGCACTCATACGCTGGACCCCGTCCCCTTCGTGCTTTACGACAGTCAAGAGGATACGGGTGCAAAAACGGGCGTTTCCTATTCGGAAAAGGCGGCGGAGAACACGGATTTTGTGTGGGAAGACGCCTTCCGGCTCATGCCCTACTTTACGAGAAAGGCGTAATGGACGTTCCATCTCATGCCCTGCCCCATGAGAAAGACGAAGCGGACGCGTCCCATGCCCTGCTCCACGAGAAAGGCGCAGGGGGCACTTGTTGCCGCCCGATTGCGGCATTCCGGACGGTCGGCCCAGCGGTATAGGCATCTCTTTGGGCAACGAAAGCGCCGGCGGCAAGGGGCAAGGATGGATAGGCGCCCTCATATATGCTTTCAGCTATACGCCGGCTGTTCTGCGCAG
>JAKPBM010000078.1 GCA_029778935.1 Bacillota bacterium
TAAAATCCTCCACCAAAAGCAAGTCGCCGGAATGGCCGGCTTCCTCGTCCGGCCCGCACAGGCGCACCGACTTGTATCCAGATGGCTCAAAGGGGTCCGGCGTGCGCAGGACGGCCTCGCCGGAAGCGGAAAGCTCAATCTCGCCCTTTGTGCCGGTGACCCGCAGGGGCCGCCCCGCGGGAACGGCGCCGCCCACCAGGGAAAAGGAGGCGGTTACACCGTTTTCATAGAGGATGTTGACGGTCTGGTGGTCGTACACGTTGTTGTCGCAGCGCCATACACATCGGCCGTAGGGGTTGTCCGTTTTCAGGGAAGCAAGCTTCACTTCCTCCGGCGCGTTGGCGCCGCCCAGATGCTCGATGCACTCCCAGGCGTAAAAGCCCCATTTGTTGCGCTTTATATAGGTAGTGACCGCCGAATGGGGGCAGTCTTTTTCAATGGCGCAGTCTAATGCGCAGCGGGTGCCGGCGCCTTCCGGCGCGTTTTCCGGGCGGTAGTAGGTTAAAGCGCCGAAGGAGGACACTTTCACCGGCCGCACGCCGCTCATGAGCCAGCTGATAATGTCCAGATCGTGGCAGGATTTGGCCAGAAGGATTTTCGAGCCGCAGCGCTCGGAATGGTTCCACTTGCCGCGGATAAAGCCGCAGTCGAAGTGGTCGTAGCCGACGTACTCGGCGGCGTTGATATGCAGGATGTCGCCGATGGCCCCGCTGAGGATGGTTTCCTTAACCGCCCGGTAGGCGGGGGCGTACCGCAAAACGTGGCAGATGAGCACTTTTCGGCCGTATTTTCTTGCCGCCTGCAAAAGGCAAAGCAAGTCTTCCTTGCCGGTGGCGATGGGTTTTTCCAAAAGCACGTCGTACCCCGCTTCCAATAATGGCAGGGTGGTGGGAACGTGCAGGCGGTCCATGGTGCCGTTGATGGCGCAGTCGGCGATTTTGCCCCTGGCCAAAAGGCCGTCCAGGTCTGCAAAGCACATGTCTTCCGGCAGGGCATAGGTTTTTGCGGTCTGGGCCCGCCGGATGGGGTTTGGGTCCACCACGGCGGCGATTTTCAGCTTACTAGGATGCTCCAAAGCATAGGACGCGTATTTCAAGCTTCTGTGCCCGGCGCCGATGATAACGGCGGAAACGGCTTTTATCATAAAAATGTTCCTTTCCATGGGGTTTACAGGCGAAAACCGTGATCATTATACCACAGAGAACGCACGCACGCAACGGAAAGGGGAGAAAAGCGGCCTTTCGCAAAGCCTTGCTTTTCCCGGAAAATATGGTATAATACAATTATATGCAAGGCGGAAATGCTGAAATTACACGGATTTGCACCAAGTTGCCCCGTTTTTCCCGTATAATCTCCTTCTGCCGCCGCATAGCAACCCAAACAGCGCATTTTCTCTTGCGGACAGTCTGCAAGGCTCCATGCCTTTCGCCTTATACCCGTGTTGCTCCTTGACACGGAAGTTCACTGGTCGTCAAAGTAATGCGCCTTTTTGCATATTTCGCATAAAGGCCATTCATTACGGATATAGGGGAATTGTATGAAGACATTACGCGTTCTCAAAGAGGTTTTTATTTCATCGCTGCCGCTCGCTGCCATTATCATCCTGGTTACCGTTTTTATCGCACCGATGGGCAACCCGGCCGACTACCTGAAGCTTTTGGTGGGGTACGCCTGCGTCGTCGTCGGGCAGGTGATTCTCCTGGTTGGTCTGGATGAAAGCATCCTTCCCATCGGAAAACTGGTTGGGAAATCGCTGATCCGCTTGAAAAAGGTAGCCTTTATCATCTTGTTCGGCTTCCTGTTCGGCGTTCTGGCCACCGTGGCCGAGCCGAATGCGTCGGTGCTGGCCAGGCAGACCGATTTGATCTTCGACGCGGTCAACGAAACCGCCTTTGTCTGGGTGACGGGTTTTGGCATCGGCGTTTTTGTGGGGCTGGCCCTGTTCCGGATTCTGAAAGATATTAACATAAAAATCATCTTCGCGTCGCTGTACATCCTTATCTTTATAACGGCGATTTTTGTGCCCAAAGAGTTTATTGCCCTGGCCTTTGACGGCAGCGGCGCAGCGACGGGCGGCGTGTCCGTCCCCTTTATTTTAGCGATGGGCGTGGGCGTGTCCATGACCATGTCCAAGCGCAAAACCAGCGACGACACCTTCGGCATCATCGGCATTGCCTCCACCGGGCCGATTCTGGCGGTGTTTGTCTACGGCATAATCCTCCGGGCCTTGTCCGGCGGCACCGTACCGATGGCGGATTACTACAATCCGGGTGCGACAGAAGGCTTTTTAAGCGTCGTAGTGTCCAACCTGGGAAGCATGGCGCTGGCTTTGTTCCCGGTGGTCATTGTGTTCCTGCCGTTCCAGTTCTTTCTCATCAGGCTGCCCCGAAGGGAGTTTTTGCGGATCCTGCTGGGAACGGTGCCCGTATATGTCGGCCTGGTAATTTTTATTTCGGGTATTGACTACGGGCTGGCCTATACAGGAAAATATATAGGCGAAGTGTTTCTCGATCCGGCACGGCCGCCGTGGTTTCAGTACCTTCTGCTGGGGATCCTGTTTATCCTGGGCGCGGCGATTACCCTGTCCGAGCCGGTTGTGACCGTGCTCGGCGAGCAGCTGGAGGAAATCACCAACGGCCATATCAAAAAGCTGACAATCCGGCTGACTCTGGCCGTCGGAACCGGTTTTGCCGCGGTGATGGCCGTTGTGAAAACCATCACCCAGATTCACATTATCTGGTTCATTGTACCGTTGTATATCCTCGCGGTTATCATGATGAAAGCCAACTCGCCCCTGTTCGTGGGCCTGGCCTTTGACTCCGGCGGCGTTGCCAGCGGCATGCTGACTTCGGCGTTTTTGACGCCGCTGACGCTGGGCGTTGCCCAGGCGGTGGCCCGGAACGCGGGCGGCAATGCCCAGTCGGTGCTTTCCAACGGGTTCGGCATCATCTCGTTTTTCGCCGTAACCCCCATGATTGCCGTGCAGACGCTGGGCATGGTCTACGAACGGCGGCTCAAGAAAATACAGAAACAGGCTATGGAAGATGAACTGGCCGGACTGGAAGAGCTGGCCCATGCCGGCGAGCTGCCTGACGAGGGCGAAGCCCCGCTGCATGCGGCGGACCTTTCTGCGGAAGCGGCCGTGGCGGCGGAAACATCGTCCGTGTCGAGGGAGCCGCCGGCCAAGACGGAAGCGCCGGAAGTAAATCCGCCTGCCCAAACGGATATACCGCCTGAAAACGGGCGCGAGAGCGTGTCTCCGGAGGAAAAATCCCATGAAACATGATGATTCGATTAGCATAACATACGTAACGGTGATTGCGGGGCGAAAACAGAAGGACGCCCTGCTGTCCGCCTTGTTGGAGGCGGGGGCCAGGGTGGTCACTGTGCTCTACGGCAAGGGGTCGGTGCAGGCTTCGTACCTGACAAACCTCTTGGGGCTTGTGCCCGAGGAAAACAAGGTGGTGATCGTCTGCCTTGTGGCCCAGCAGCGAGCGGACGCCCTTTTGAAAATGCTTGAGGAGAAGTTTTCCTTCGACCAGCCGAACACGGGTATTGCCTTTACCATACCCATCGACAAACTGTCGTTTTAGACGGGAGAGTTTTGTATGGAACAAACGAAGAGTACGAAACTGGTGATCATCCTAGTGAACGCCGGCCACGCCGAGGACGTCATCGACCTGGCCCGGGAAGCGGGCGCGACGGGCGCGACCATCCTGAACGCCCGGGGCGAAAGCGCCAAGCACGAGGTCTTTATGGGCATCACGGTGGACTCGGAAAAAGAGATGATTATGATTCTGGCCGAGTCGGACGTGGCGGACCGGATTCTGGCCGTCGTGAAGGAAAAGGCCGGCATCAAAACCGAGGCCCACGGCGTGGCGTTTTCCCTGCCGGTGGATAAGACCGTCGGCATCCGGACGGCTGTGGAAGCAAAGTAGGCAAAAACCCACCCCCTTTTTCGGGGTGGGCTTTTTGTACCTTTATGGGTTCAGGCGCGAAGCGTCCCTTGGGAACAGGCAGCCGCGGCGGACGTTTTCAAAGCCCGCCAAAAGCGCCGTCATCCGCTCCAGCCCCAGGCCGAAGCCGCCATGGGGCGGAAGGCCGTAGGCGTGGGCGGAGAGGTAGTGCTCGAACGCGGCGGGGTTCAGGTTCCGGGAGCGCATTTTAGCAACTTGCTTTTCGTACTCATGGATGCGAAGGCCGCCGGTGGTGATTTCCATGCCGCGGAAAAGCAGGTCGAAGCTCTCG
>JAKPBM010000087.1 GCA_029778935.1 Bacillota bacterium
GGCATCAACTCCATCGAGGCGCTACGGGGAAACCGCCTCATGCTGCGCGGCGTCGGACTCACCGACAGAGAGCTGTCCATCCTCGGTATTTCCCATGCAGGAGAGTAAAGCCATGAAACGAGTATATGTGAATGAAAAATGGTGCCTTGGGTGCCGCCTGTGCGAGTACAACTGCGCTTTCGCCAACTCCGGCAAGAGCAACATGGTCAACGCCTTACAGGGCAAGACCATCCGTCCGAGAATCCGCGTAGAAAACGACAAGGACACCTTCTTTGCCCTGTCCTGCCGCCACTGCGAGGAGCCTCTCTGCGCCCAAAGCTGCATTTCCGGCGCTTTGACCGTGGAGGACGGCGTCGTCCGCGTGGACAAAAGCAAGTGCGTGACCTGCAAGACCTGCATCCTGGTGTGCCCGTACGGGGCGTTGTCTCTGGACGAAACCGGCGTTGTGCAGAAGTGCGAGCTTTGCCTGAACAATACCGTCGGCGCGCCCGCCTGTGTACAAGGCTGCCCCAACCGGGCCATCGTATACGAGGAGAGATAATATGCGCTATGTCATCATCGGCAACGGTGTGGCCGCCGCCGGGTGCATCGAAGGCATCCGCAGCGTAGACAGGGAAACGCCCATCACGGTCATATCCGAAGAAAACTACCCGGTCTATGCCCGGCCGCTGATCTCCTATTATCTGGAAGGGAAAACCGACCTTCCCCGCATGCTCTACCGGAAACCGGACTTCTACGAAAAGAACGGCTGCGAAGTGCTGTACGGCGCCAAAGCGGCCAGGCTGGACGTGGAAAGCAAAAAAGTTGTGCTCACTACCGGCGAGGAAATCCCGTACAAGGCCGTCTGCGTGGCCACCGGCTCGTCGCCCTTCGTGCCGCCCTTTAAGGGGCTGGAAACGGTCAAAAACCGCTTTTCCTTCATGACGCTGGACGACACGCTCGCTTTGGAGCGGGCCATCGACGAAAACAGCCGTGTCTTTATCGTCGGCGCGGGCCTGATTGGCCTAAAATGCGCCGAGGGGCTTTTGCACCGGGTCAAAAGCGTCACGGTGTGCGACCTGGCCCCCCGGGTGCTTTCGAGCGTTTTGGACGAGGAAAGCGCCGCCATCATGCAGAAACACCTGGAAGACCACGGCATGCAGTTTTACCTTGGCGACACGGTCACCGAGTTTGCCGAAAACAAAGCCATTCTACAAAGCGGCACGGAAGTGGAGTTTGACGTGCTGGTCGTCTGCGTAGGCGTGCGGGCCAACACCTCCCTGGTTAAAGACGCTGGCGGCAGCGTCAACCGCGGCATTCTCGTAAACGAGCGCATGGAGACTTCCCTGCCCTTCGTCTACGCCGCCGGGGACTGCACCGAGGGGTTCGACCTTTCTCTGGGCGCCAACAGGGTGCTGGCCATCCTGCCCAACGCCTACATGCAGGGCAAATGCGCCGGCATCAACATGGCCGGCGGTGAAAAGGTGTTCCAAAAGGCCATCCCCATGAACTCCATCGGCTTTTTCGGGCTGTACGCCATGACCGCGGGCACCTACACCGGCCCCGAACAGGGCGGCGAAGTCTACGTGGAACCCATCGAAGGCGGCATCAAGAAGTTTTTCGTCAAGGACGGGGTCTTAAAAGGCTATATCCTCATCGGCTACACGGAACAGACAGGCGTTTTAACCGCCCTCATCCGGGATCAGACGCCCCTGGACGCCGTCAACTTCCCGCTTTTGCGAAAATCTGTCACTTTCGCCGCCTTCTCCCCCGAGGACCGTAGAAAAAAATTCGGAGGTGTGGTATAATACTATGTTCTTAAGTGCGACCGGTCTTGACCACAAGACCTTAAACGAAAAACTCCGCGCCGCCGGTCCCGTTGTCACCATCCAGGGCTGCCGTGGCCAGCGGTTTATCGCCGCCGGCCTCTCCGGCCGCAAGATTTCCATTGAGCAGGGCGTGCCGGGCAACGACCTGGGCGCGTATTTAAACGGCGCCTCCATCACGGTCTTCGGCAACGCCCAGGACGCCGTCGGCGACACAATGAACGACGGCGAAATCATCGTCCACGGCAACATCGGCGACGCCGCGGGCTACGCCATGCGGGGCGGCAAAATCTCTGTCAAGGGCAACGCCGGCTACCGGGCCGGCATCCACATGAAAGAGTACAAGGACAAAGTGCCCGTGATGGTCATCGGCGGCTCCGCCGGAAGCTTTTTGGGCGAATACCAGGCCGGGGGCATCATCATCGTGCTGGGCGTCACGTCCGACAAGCCCCTTGTGGGCGGTTTCCCCTGCACGGGGATGCACGGCGGGCGCATGTTTCTGCGCGGGGATGTGACGGACATGGATTTCCCCCGCCAGGCCATTGCCAAACTGGCCACCCGGGAGGACATGGAGGAAGTGTCCGGCATCATCCGGGAGTTTTGCGAAGTTTTCGGTTTGAACGCGGAGGAAGTATTAAACGCACCGTTTACGAAAGTCGTTCCCGACAGCAAAAACCCATACAAGCAGATGTATGTGGCAAACTGAAAGAAGGAAGATGGGTATGAAGTATTCGGCACAAGAAGTCATCCAGTTTATCCGGGAGGAGGACGTCAAGTTCGTTCGACTGGCCTTCTGCGACATCTTCGGCAAGCAGAAGAACATCTCCATCATGCCGAGCGAGCTTCCTCGTGCTTTTGAATACGGCATTGCCATTGACGCTTCGGCCATCAAGGGGTTCGGCGACGAAACCCGTTCCGACCTTTTTCTGCACCCGGACCCCTCCACGCTGACCTTCCTCCCCTGGCGTCCCGAGCACGGGCGGGTCATCCGCATGTTCTGCTCCGTCTCGTACCCGGACGGCCGGCCCTTCGAATGCGACACGAGAAGCCTTTTAATCCAGGCCATCCGGGAAGCCAAAGCCCCGGGCGTGGAGTTTTCTTTCGGTGCCGAATTGGAATTCTACCTCTTTAAGCTGGACGAAAACGGCAATCAGACCCATATTCCCTACGACACGGCCGGATACATGGACATCGCCCCCGAGGACAAGGGCGAAAACGTACGCCGGGAAATCTGCCTCATGTTAGAGCAGATGGGCATATACCCCGAAAGCTCCCATCACGAGGAAGGCCCCGGCCAAAACGAAATCGACTTCCGCTATGCCGACGCGCTCTCCACGGCGGACAACACCATGACCTTCCAGACCGTCGTGAAAACCGTCGCGTTCCGAAACGGCCTTTGGGCGGACTTTTCGCCGAAACCTTTGCTCGACAAACCGGGCAACGGCTTTCACATCAACATGTCCGCCAAAAGCGCCACCGGCGAGGATTTGCTGCCGCATCTCATCGCCGGCATACTGACCCATATTTCCGACATGACGGCGTTTTTGAATCCTACGGACGCTTCCTACACGCGGCTGGGCAACAACAAGGCGCCGCTGTATATCTCCTGGTCCGACGAAAACCGGTCCCAGCTGGTGCGCGTCCCCGCGGCGCTGGGCGAATACCGGCGGGCGGAGCTTCGTTCCCCCGACCCGCTGGCCAACCCGTATCTGGCGTTTACCCTGCTCATCTACGCGGGGCTTTCGGGGATTGCCAACCGGTGGCTTCCGCCGGAACCGGTGAACACGAACCTGTACAAGGCGGACGCCGACGTTTTGCAGCGGCTGAAAAAGCTTCCCACTTCGCTGGGCGAAGCCATATACGTGATGAAAAACAGCGAGTTTATCAAAAAACACATTCCGCAGGCCATCATCGACATGTACGGCGACAAAATCTGATAGATTTCGACACGGGCAGTAAAGGGGTGGGCAAACCAGTGGGCTTACAGGAACAGGTTTACAGCGTTCTCGTCGTCTCCGCGGCGGACGCCTTCAACACCACCTTAGCTTCCATGCTCCCGGAAGCCAAGTTCGCCCCCATCCACTATGAAGGAAGCATCAGCCTGGCCAAGCAGACCCTTTTGGAGCACAGTTTCGACTTTGTCTTCATCAACTCCCCCCTGCCCGACGACCCCGGCATGCGGCTGTCTATCGACCTGTGCGACACCAAGTCCGCGGTGGTGCTGCTGATGGTGCGGACGGACGTGTACTCCACGGCCTACGACAAGGTGGCCGGCCACGGGGTGTACGTGCTGCCCAAGCCCACCTCCCGGCAGATCATGTCCCAGGCCATCGACTGGATGATCGCCACGAGGGAAAGGCTGCGCAAGCTGGAGAAGAAAAACGTCTCCATCGAGGAAAAGATGCGGGAAATCCGCACGGTCAACCACGCCAAGTGGATTTTAATCGACCAGCTCAAAATGTCCGAGCCCGACGCCCACCGCTACATCGAAAAGCAGGCCATGGACCGCTGCATTTCCAAGCGGGAAGTGGCGGAG
>JAKPBM010000096.1 GCA_029778935.1 Bacillota bacterium
GCGCGGAAGCGGCGCGGGGAGCCTGGCGGCGTATTGCCTGGGAATTACGGGCCTGTGCCCGGTCAAGTACAAGCTCTACTTTGAGCGGTTTTTGAACCCAGAGCGCATTTCCATGCCTGACTTCGACGTGGACTTCCACCCGGAGCGCCGAAGCGAAGTCATCGACTACGTGACGAAAAAATACGGCGCCGACCGGGTGACGCAGATTATCACCTTCGGCACCATGGCAGCCCGCGCCGCCATCCGCGACGTGGCCCGTGCGCTGGACCTGCCCTACGCCCAGGCGGACCGGATTGCCAAGCTCGTGCCGAGAGTGTTGAACATCACGCTGCAGGAAGCGATTCAGCAGTCCGCCGAGCTGAGAGACTTATACGAAAACGACGCCGAGGTGCGGCGCCTTTTGGACCTGGCCAAGGGCGTGGAAGGCATGCCCCGGAACGTTTCGACCCACGCGGCGGGCGTCGTCATTACGGACAAGCCGGTGTACGAATACGTGCCGCTGGCGCTGGGCAAAAACGGCGAAGGCGTGGTCACCCAGTTTACCATGACCATGCTGGAAGAAGTTGGCCTGGTGAAGATGGACTTTCTGGGCCTTCGGAACCTGACGGTCATCGAAGACGCCGTGGCGCTGGTACGCAGAAAAGAGCCGGACTTTTCCATCGAGAACATTCCCGACGACGACGAGGCCACCTACGCCATGCTTTCGGCGGGGCTGACCACCGGCGTGTTCCAGCTCGAAAGCGCCGGCATGACCAACGTAGTCACCAGCCTGCAGCCCCGCTCGCTGGAGGACATTACGGCCGTCGTCGCCCTGTACCGCCCCGGCCCCATGGATTCCATCCCGAAGTTCATCAAAGGAAAGCACCAGCCTGACCAGGTCCAGTACCTGCATCCCATGCTGCGGCCGATTCTGGAAGTCACCTACGGCTGTATCGTGTACCAGGAGCAGGTCATGGAGATCTGCCGGAAGGTGGCGGGGTACTCTTACGGCCGCGCCGACGTGGTGCGCCGCGCCATGAGCAAAAAGAAAATGGACGTCATGGAGAAGGAGCGCAAGGCCTTTCTCTACGGCAACCCGGACGTGCCGGGGCTGGTGGGGTGCATCGCCAACGGCATGGACGAGGCTACGGGCAACCGGCTTTTTGACGAGCTGGTGGAATTTGCCAACTATGCCTTCAACAAGGCCCACGCGGCGGCCTACGCCGTCGTCACGTACCAGACGGCGTACTTAAAGTGTCACTACCCCCAGGAGTACATGGGCGCGCTGCTCAGCTCCGTGTTGGGGGATTCGGGCAAGGTGGCGGAGTACATCGCCCACTGCAAGACCCTGGGCATCCGCGTGCTGCCGCCGGACGTGAACCATTCGGAAGACGTATTCATCAGCGAAGGAAACGACATCCGCTTCGGCCTGGCGGCCGTCAAAAACGTCGGCCATAAGCTGATTCTCGATTTAGTGCAGGAGCGTTCGAAAGGCCCCTTTAAAAGCTTTACCGACTTCTGCCGCCGCATGAGCAAATATGACTTCAACCGCCGGGCGGCGGAAAGCTTAATCCGCTGTGGCGCCTGCGACGGGTTCGGGCTATACCGCTCCCAGATGCTTTTGATGTTTGAAAGCATCATGGAAACGGAGGCTCGTCACCGGGCCAGCGTCATTGAAGGCCAGTTCAACCTGTTCGGGGAGGAAGAGGTGGCGGAAGTGGAGCCTACCCCGCCCAAGGTGGAAGAGTTCCCCTTAAAGGAACGGCTGGCCATGGAGCGGGAGACCATCGGCTTGTACCTTTCCGGCCACCCGCTGGACGAGCATCTGGAAACCTTCCGCAAGGCAGGCGCCGTTCCAATCCGCGACATCGTCGGCGCCAATACAACCGGGGAGGAAGAGATGACGATCGAAGCGGAGGTCGAGCCTGCCTATTCCGACGGGGATTATGTCACCGTCGGCGGTATGATTACCCAGATTAAGTTTAAAACCACGAAAAAGAACGAGGACATGGTGTTCGCCACGCTGGAAGACATTACGGGCAGCATGGAAATCATCGTGTTCCCGACGGTGCTGGTGCGCTGCGGCGGCTATATCCGGCAGGATAACCCCGTCGTCGCCTACGGCCGCATCAGCGTGCGGGAAAACGAGCCGCCCAAGCTCGTCTGCGACGAAGTGCGCCTGCCCGGTATGGTCGAACCGCCTGTGCGGCCGCGCAGTTCCCAGCCACGGCAGAACTCTTACGCCGAAAACGGCTTTGATTACGGGGCGTACGACGGCCCGCCGTCCTCCGAACTGCCGCCGGAGCCGGTAAAATCCCGCCCGGCGGAAAGCAAACCCGCTCCGGCAAATGGGCAGCCCCG
>JAKPBM010000099.1 GCA_029778935.1 Bacillota bacterium
AAAGCTCCCCTTTCGGCGAGAACACGACCATGGCCCCCTCGGGCTGGGTCGTGCCTTTCACCGTCGGGAAGTTGCCGCGGTCGGCAAACACCTTCTCGATGGCCTCCTGCACCTTCGGGTCGATGGTCGCCTCGATCTGCAGGCCGCCGGAATAGAGCAGCTTATAGCACACGGCTTCACTGTAATTATATTCCTTCTTCAGGTCGGAAATGATTTGACTGATGAGCAAATCGACGAAGTAAGACTGGATGTCCTCCTTCTTCTCCTCCGTGTCGCCGGTGCGGAAATTCAGAGGCTCCTTCAGGGCCGCCCGGTATTCTTCTTCCCCGATAAAACCCAGTTCCAGCATTTTGGCAAGAATCAGCTTCTGCCGCCGCTTGTTGTTCGTGCGGTTCTGGAACGGGTCGTAATAGGTGGGGCTGTTGGTAATGCCCGCCAGAGACGCGCACTCGGCCAGCGTCAAATCCGAAACGGACTTGCCGAAGTACACTTCCGCCGCCGCGCGTACACCGTAGGCGTTCTGGCTCAAATACACCGTGTTCAGATACAGTTCTAGAATCTGCTCTTTGGACATCCGCCGCTCTAAGTTCAAAGCGCGGAGGATCTCCAGCACCTTGCGCTGGATGGTGATGTCATTCTCGCCGGTCAGGTTTTTGATAAGCTGCTGGGTAATCGTCGAACCGCCGAAGTTGCCCGAAAAGGGCAGCACTACGTTCATAACAGCGCCCATGGTGCGCCGCCAGTCGACGCCTTTATGGCTGTAAAAACGCTCGTCTTCGATGGCGATGAAGGCATTGATGAGGTCTTTGGGAATTTCGTCGTAGTTGACCCAGACGCGGTTCTGGGAGCCGTAGAGCTGCGTAAGCTCTTTCCGCTCGCCGGTTTCCCTGTCCGTATAGTAAATCGTGCTGGTCAGGTTCATGTCGAAGTTGCCGATATCGACTTCGGCCTTCGGCAGCAGTTCGGCGCGTACATACAAACCGAAGGCGCCCGCGCAGATGACCAGGGCCAGCATGACGACCAGAAACACGGTCAAAAGCATCTGCCCGACAATACGGGCAACTTTGCCGGCAATCAGCAACACGCGTCTTACCTGCTCTTGCTTGCTCAATCTTCTCTCCCCTTTCTGGCCTTATTCCGGCCGGCGCTTCCGCGCCCCTCCTCCTTCATTTTCTCCAGAAGCGGGGTCAAATCGTCGGGCTGCACGGTCTGCTCCGCCACTTTATTCTTTGCTTCATGGCCGCACACGCGGCAGACGTGGACAATCTGCCAACCCTTCCCCGGCTTGTAGGAAATGTCCACCGCGTCCATAATCCCGCCGCAGTCCGACGCCCGGTCACCGGGCAAGTTATCTACGTGCAGAGAGCATAGGCAGAAGGGGCAGTGGTTCCGGTAGCTGCCGTTGGTGACGGGCAGCACTTCCCTTCCGCAGTTTTGACATATAAACCCCGTGTTCTCTGTTTTTCTGCTCAATCCTGTGCCTCCTTGGGTGATACCGCCGGGCGGGGGCCGAACAGCGCCGTTCCGATTCGCACCAGCGTGCTGCCCTCGGCGATGGCTTCGGCAAAATCCCCCGACATGCCCATGGACAACACCGAAAACTGCGGCCCGTAGTCTTTGGCCAACCTTTCAAACAGCCGCCGCATTTCAAAAAAGTAGGGTTTTGGTTCCTCGTCCGCCGGCGGAATGGCCATCAGGCCGCGTAAGCGCACCCCCGGCATCTGGCCCGCTTTTTCGCAAAGGGCAAACACGTCTTCCGGCAAAACGCCGGCTTTGCCCGTTTCGCGGCCGATGTTGACTTCGATAAGTATATCTTGGGTAATCCCCCTATCCACGGCCAGTTTGCTGATAGTCTGGCACAGCCGCTCCGAGTCCACCGACTGGATTAAGTCCACGCGGCCGACCAGGTATTTTGCCTTGTTTGTCTGCAGCTTGCCGATAAAATGCAGCGAAGCCCCGTCGTAGGCCCCCTGTGGCAGCTTTTCGACCAGTTCCTGCGCCCGGTTTTCGCCCACAGCGGTCACCCCTAAGCGGATGACGGCGCGGATTTCCTCCGCCGTTCTTGTTTTCGTGGCGGCCAAAAGCGTTATTTCCTCCGGTTTGCGGCCGCACTTTCGGGCCGCTTCGGCGATTTCCGCCCGGATTTTGGCAACAGACTGTTCCATGTGTGTCATCGCTTCATCCTTCTTATTTTTTACCACGCCAAGGCAAATTTTCCTCCATTAGTCCCGTTTATTATAGCAACTTATCCTGTCATTATCAACTTGGTTCGGCGGCAGGGGCATGCCGCCCTGACGCCGTCACGTTCCATTGTAGCCAAATTGGCCGCAAAATAAGCAAAAAACCGCCGAAGCAAAAGCTATGGCGGTCGTTTTGTCGGGCATAAGATTATCGTCGTTGCTGGTTTCCAGCACGCGCTTGCATAGGGTCGTCAGCTCCTCCTCGCGGGCCAGAAGGCCGTTTCCATCGTGATACGGGTTAGGCCAGCATCGTTATATGTTCTTCGAGGATTTTGCCCACCATTTCCTTTCTGCGCATAACGTCGACGCCCAGCAGCTTGTCGGACGAATCAAAAAGGAGGTACATAGCCGGCAGCATTGAAATATCGGGCATGCCCGCGTCGTTTTGAAGAAGTATCGGCGCGCTTTGTTGGAAGCGCAAACTTACAGGAGAACAAAAAAATCGCCGAATCCAAAGGATTCGGCGTTACTGGCTGCGGAACTAGGATTCGAACCCAGACAAGCAGAGTCAGAGTCTGCCGTGCTACCGTTACACAATTCCGCAAGATCGTCTGTATTGTCCCGTTGACAGGAGATATTATACACCGATTCCCCCGTTTTGTCAACCCCCCTTTTGCAGGAAGTTCTTTTGTCACATCGCTTAAAATCCGAAGGCAGGAATTTCTTGACAATTTATCAAATGGTATATTATCATAGTAAAACAGGATATTTTTTTATCCAAAATCAGAGACAAGCAGGAAAAGGGGAACTGGTAATGTACATAGGCGTTGATCTGGGTGGAACCAACATTGCCGCCGGCTTAGTCAAACCCGACGGCGAAATCGTTCTGAAAAAAAGCATTCCCACGCCGCCGGGCCACGACGTGGAAGGTATTATCAAGGCCATGGCGGATATTTCCCTCTCCCTGGTGGAGGAAGCCGGCGTCGACAAGAGCGAAGTCAAATGGGTCGGCATCGGCACGCCGGGCACAGTCGACAACGAAAACGGCGTCATCATCTACGCTAACAACCTCGATTTCCGCAACACCCCCGCGGCGGCCATGTTCCAAAAGTATTGGGACATCCCTGTTTACCTCGGGAACGACGCCAACTGCGCCGCGCTGGGCGAAGCGTACGCCGGCGCCGCCAAAGACTGCCAGACGGCCATCCTGAGGACCCTCGGCACAGGCCTGGGCGGCGGTATCATCCTTGACAAGAAGCTTTACGCCGGCTTTAACGGCGCGGGCGGCGAGCTGGGCCACATGACGCTGGTGGTGGACGGCGTTCCGTGCACCTGCGGCCGCAAAGGCTGCTGGGAGTGCTACTCCTCCGCGACGGCGCTCATCCGCATGACGAAGGAAGCCCTCGACACCGACCCGAACAAAGAAAGCCTGCTTTGGAAAATGGTCGAGCAGGAAGGCAAAGTGAGCGGCAAGACGGCCTACGCCGCCGCGGCGCAGGGCGACGCGCTGGGCCAGTCGGTAGTGGACAAGTTCGAACACTACCTGGCCATGGGCATCGCTTCGATTATCAACATCTTCCAGCCTGAAATGCTCATTATCGGCGGCGGCGTCAGCAAGGAAGGCGACCGGCTGCTGAACTCCCTGAACAAGCGGGTCTTCAGCGAAGTTTACACGAGGGGTGTTCCCCAGACCCAGCTGAAAATCGCCACCCTGGGCAACGACGCCGGCATCGTCGGCGCGGCCATGCTGGGGCGGTAGTCCGGTACGGGTATACCGGAACGGCCTGGCGGGCAGGATGGCTTTGGCTGCGCTTCGGATAACGACGGTCAGGCGGAATCGGCGGACAGATTGGAATGACCGGTTTCTCGTTCTTCTAATGCCGGTCAGTTTCGGCAGATAAGCTTGGCCGCTCACTTTT
>JAKPBM010000110.1 GCA_029778935.1 Bacillota bacterium
CGTCACTCCCTACGGCGACTATCTGATGGACAAGGACCACAACCGCATCACCGCCGACAAGCTCACCCCCGACGTCATCCAGGCGGCGGCGCTCTACCGCTTCAGCAACCCCGAAGGCCTGACGGCTTTGGGCGACGGCAAATACGCCATGTCCCAGACGTCCGGCCCGGCCTTTATCGACAACGAGTCCCGCATTGTGGAAGGGGTCGGCGAAACGTCCAACGTGGATCTGATTACCGAGATGATGGATCTGATGACGGCCCAGCGGGGCTTCCAGTACAACCTGAAGATGATCCAAACCGCGGACGAATTGGAGCAGGCCGTTCAGAATATGCGATAATTTCCAGCTAAACAATTTCCGGTCCGCGCCGATATAGGAAACAGGTGAGGAACATGAAAATTGATCGCGTCAAGCTGAACGAAATTTATTCTACCCTGGCGGCTAACAACAATAACAAAGTGCCGGCAACGGAGAAGAGCCCTTCTTCGGCGCAGAATCTGCGCGCGGAAAAGGACAGCTTAAAAATTACTGATCAGGCCAAAGAGAGAACCGGCGTGCAGGGGCTGGCCAAGCGCGTGGCGAAAGAGGTCTCCGAGCCCGCTTCGGCGGAAAAGCTGCTGCGTCTGAAAAACGCCGTCGCTTCCGGGACGTATAAAACGTCCGCCCGGGAAATCGCCGAGGCTATCCTGGGCCGTCCGGAAGAGGATACCAAATGACGCAGCTAAGAACACTTGCAGATCTCCTTGCCAGTCTGCATGACCGGTACAGCGAGCTTCTGTCTTTGGAACAGGAGAAGACGGAGCTTCTTGTCCAAGGAGACGCGGACGGGCTGACTCCGCTGCTGAACCGGCAGCAGGCTATTTTATTAGAATGCCGCAACCTGGAAAGCAGGCGGCAGAGCCTTTGCCAGGGCATGGGCCATGAAACGCTGTCGGAGCTGATGGAAAAGTCTCCGCTTAGCAAGGCCATGTTTTTCCCTTTGTACGAAAAATTGAACGCGGTCATCGGACAATTGCAGGAAGTATCCCAGACCAATAAGAAACTGGTCGAAACCCGCCTGTCCACCCTGCGGTTCCTGCGGGAAAAGGTCGGTTTAGCCGGCGGGCCGCTGATTACAACGAAAGCGTAACGGTGAAACCATGAGAGCTACGTTTTACGGGTTTGAAATCGCGAAAACCGGTATGCAGGCGGCGCAGGTCGGCCTGGACGTGACCGGTCAGAATATGGCGAACATCTCCACCGACGGGTACACCCGCCAGGAAGTGCAGCAGAGCACCGCGCCCGCCGGCGTATCCACGAGCAAGGCGGCCTCGGTGACGAGGCATCTGGCCGGCGGCGGCGTCAACGTCGACGGTATCCGCCAGGTGCGGGACGACTTTCTGGATATCCGGTACAGAAACACCGCCTCGGACCACGGCGCGCTGAGCAAACGGGTCGACATCCTCTCGGATGTGGCCGCCGTGTTTGATGAAACCGAGGTCGACGGCCTAAACAGCATGATGCAGGAGTTTTACGCCAGCCTGCAGACCCTGTCCAGCCATGCGGGCGACGTGGAGTTTTCCAGCATCGCTCGGTCGGCGGCCCAGAAAATCACCAAAACCTTAAACCAGTATGCCATCCGGCTGGAAACCATCTACCAGCAGGAAATGACGGACTTAAACACCAGCGTTACCGAAATCAACCAGTTGATGACCAAAATCAACGACCTGAACGACACCATTAAGACCGAAACCCTCCGCGGCGGCAAGATCAACGAGCTGAACGACGAGCGCAATTTGTACCTGGACCGCCTGTCCGAGCTGATTAACATCAAGGTGCAGCACCACAGCGACGGCACCCTGTCGGTCTTTTCCGGCGAGGTTACGCTTGTTGACGGCCAGAACCTGAGCTACGATACGCTGGAAGCCAAGACCGACGCCAACGGCAACGTGTACATCGAAAACGGCCAGGGGACGCTCAATGTCACAGGCGGCATCATCGCCGGCAGCCTGGACCTCTTAAACGGCAAGGGCGGCTACGCCGCCACGGGGGAAAACGCCTTCCGCGGCATCCCCTTCTATCAGAAGAGCCTGGACGACCTGGCCGCGGCGCTGAAAGACACGTTTAACACGCTAAACAGCCTGCCCGGCGAGGACAAACCCCTCTTTACAGGCGACAGCGCCAAAACCCTCAGCATCTCCAGCCAGTGGCTGGCGAACGCCAACTACATCACCCCCTCCCAGACCGGCTCGTTACAGGGTGAAAACGACAACATCCTGCGGATGATCCACGCCCTGGACGAGGACATCGCCATTTCGCCCAACTTCACGGGCACCTTCGAGGAGTTCACCCTCGACCTGATGGTCCAGTCCGGCACGGACTTAAACTACTACAAGAGCATGGAAAACACCGCCAAGCTCCTTAAAACCACGGTGGGCAACCAGAGGGAGTCCATCATGGGCGTTTCCCTCAACGAAGAGACGGCCAACCTGGTGCGCTATCAGAAGGCGTTCGAGGCGGCCGCCCGGTTCTTGACGGCGCTGGACGAGGCGCTGGACGTCATCATCAACCGGATGGGCGTGGTAGGACGGTAAATGCGGGAAGGATGAGCCTGTATGCGTTTAACCAATAAGCTGATTGCAAACAAATATATTGACATGCTCAACAAGAACTACTCGGAGTTCACGAATACGGCGGAGAAGGTGGCTTCTCAGCGCAAATTCCTCAGTGTGTCCGAGGACCCGGCCGCGGCCATGCGGGCTTTCCAGATTCGCAAGAGCCTGTTTCGGAACCAGGTCTACAAAACCAACCTGGAGGAAGTGCAGGGCCGTCTGGACGAGGCGGAAAACACCATTTCCATCATCAACGACATCTGCAAGGACGCCAAAGTCCAGATCATGCAGGGCATCAACGGCACCAGCGACGAAGCGGTGCGCAGAACCGTCGCCAATTTGCTTAGGACCTATCAGACGAGCATCATGAACGCCGCCAACGCGACCTTCTCCGGCGACTATATCTTCGGCGGCAACACCAACGACGTGGTGCCCTTCTCGACGGACGCAAGCGGCCGCCTGCTCTACAAAGGGCAGCCGGTGGACACGGGCACCTTTGCCGACGAGCCACGCTTCATCGACATCGGCGTCGGCCTGACGATTGCCGGCGGCGCCGTTTCGGCCGACACCGCCATGGACAGCTCCTTCTCCGGCGCCGAACTGCTGGGAACGGGCGTGGACGCCAACGGCCTCAGCAACAACCTGTTTAACCTCCTCGGCGACATTGCCGATAAGCTGGAAGCAGGCGACATGGGCGACATCGACCGCTACGTCGAAAAGTTCAACGAACTGGCGGACAGAATCCGCATGAACTACGTCAGCATCGGCGAAAAGAGCAACTTCATCTCCTACTTCTTGGACCGCCTGTCCAACCAGAAGCTGGCCGAATCCAAACGGCAGACGGAGCTGGAAGTGCTGACCATCGACGAAGGCGCGATTTTGTACAGCGAACGGGAGCTGGCCTACGACGCCTGCCTGCAGATCGGCGCCAAGATTCTGCAGCCCTCCCTGCTGGACTACCTGAAGTAAGCCATGCTGTTTCGCGTAGAATACTCCCTTCGGATGCATGTCACCCCGGCCCGGCTCGACTATAAGACCGAGCGGGCCGAGTGGACAATTCGGAGAGAGCGAAACGGTTTCCAGATGGAATCCGAACCCGTCCGGCTTCAACTCGACAACAGAGCTTTTTTCGAGGACATCGGCATCAAAAGCATGGCCACCATGGCCAAGGAGCAGATGGAAGCGGGAAGCCGCGCCGTGCAGGAGTTTATGGCCCGGCAGGCCCGGGAAAAAGAGCTTATGAGCGGGCCGGAACCTCTTTCCATGGCGGAAATTGTCCGCATGCCGGAAAAACAGCCGACAACGCAGCTGGTGTTTATCCCGAGCCACAAACCGGAAATCAGCTGGGAAGGCGGAACGCTGGACATGAAGTACGTTCCCGACGAGCTGGATATCCGGTGGACGCGCGGCGGGGTCCATTTCCAGTACCATCCGTATTCGGTCGATATTTCCGTGGATCAACAGATCGTATCGGAGGAGAAATCACATGCTGATTGAGACAAAGGACTTCGGGACCATAGACATCAGCGCCGACGACGTCATCTATTTCCCCGACGGGGTGTACGCTTTCGAGCACTGCAAGCGCTTTGTGGTGCTGGATAACAAGAGCAAGGCAGGACTATTGCAATTGCAGTCGGTGGAGGGGAAAGACCCCCGCTTTATCCTGCTGGACCCCTTCGCCTTTGTACAGGACTACAGCCCCGTTCTGCCCCAGGGCGTCATGGAGCGGCTGCACGCTTCCTCCATGGAGGACCTGTCCTTCTTCGTCATCACCGTCATACCGGAAAACGTAAAGAACTCCACGGTGAACCTGAAAAGCCCTGTGGTTATCAACTTTGCCGAAAAACTGGGTGCGCAGGTGATTTTGGAAAATCGCGAGTACCCTGTCCGGTTCCCGTTATTCTCAGAGGAAGGGGCGGGTAACGATGCTCGTGATTAGCAGACGGCCGGGAGAAAGCTTTCTCGTAGGCGACAACCTGACGATTACCATTCTCGAAGTCAGCGGCGACAGGGTCAAAGTCGGCATCGACGCGCCCAAGTCCGTGCGGATTATCCGTTCGGAAGTGCTGGAAACGGAGAACACCAACCGGGCCGCCGTCGTTTCCGCAAGCACCGCCGACATCGGCTCCCTGGCGGAAGTCCTTTCCGGGAAAA
>JAKPBM010000113.1 GCA_029778935.1 Bacillota bacterium
TCCAGTTACTGGCGCGGCCTGCGCGGCGAATGGGCGATCGACTACACCATCCGGCACCTGACGCCCATGCTGATGCCGTGCGAAGCATAGTTTATACAAAACGCATGCGGACCCTTTGGTTTCGCATGCGTTTCCGTTGATATACACCAGAGAAAGGCAGGAACACCCATGGCGAAAAAGCCATCCGGCAACGACGGCGCGATCGTCCACGCCGAACCCATCTTGCAGCCCATCACCCGCACCCTGGAGGAAAACTTCCTCCCCTACGCCATGAGCATCATCGTGGCACGGGCTCTGCCGGAAATCGACGGTTTTAAGCCTTCCCAGCGGAAACTGCTGTATACCATGTACAAAATGGGGCTTTTAAACGGCCCGCGCACCAAGTCCGCCAACGTGGTGGGCGCCACCATGCGCCTGAATCCCCACGGCGACCAGGCCATCTACGAAGCTTTGGTGCGCCTGACAAGGGGCAACGAAACCCTTCTGCACCCCTTCATCGACTCCAAGGGCAACTTCGGCAAAGTCTATTCCAGAGACACAGCCTACGCCGCTTCCCGGTACACGGAAGTCAAGCTGGAGCCCATCTGCTCCCAGCTTTTCGCCGGCATCGACCAGGACGCCGTCGATTTTGTGCCCAACTACGACAACACCATGCAGGAGCCGGCCCTGCTGCCCACCACCTACCCGAACATTCTCGTAAGCCCCAACTTGGGTATTGCCGCCAGCATGGCCAGCAACATCTGCAGCTTCAATTTGGCGGAAGTCTGCGAAACCGCCGTGGCGCTGATTAAAAACCCCGACCATAACATCCTGGAAACCCTGAAAGCTCCGGACTTTTCCACCGGCGGCCAGCTGCTCTATGACGCCAAGGCCCTTTCGGAAATCTACGCCACCGGCCGGGGCAGCTTCAAGGTGCGCTGCGTCTGGTCGTACGACAAAAAGAACAACTGCATCGAAATCACCGAAATCCCCTACACTACCACCATCGAAGCCGTCATGGACCGGGTCACCGAGCTGGTCAAGGCCGGCCGCATTAAGGAAATCGCCGACATGCGGGACGAAACGGACAAGGACGGACTAAAGCTCACCATCGACTTAAAGCGCGGCGTCGACCCGGACGTGCTCATGTCGCGCCTTATGCGCCTGACGCCGCTGGAGGACACCTTCTCCTGCAACTTCAACATTCTCATAGCCGGCACGCCCCGGGTCATGGGAATTCGGGAGATTCTTTCGGAGTGGACGGCCTGGCGGGTCGAGTGCCTGCGCCGGCAGATTTATTTTAAGCTCAACCGCATGAAAGAGCGGCTGCACCTGCTGCTCGGTCTGGAAAAAATCCTGCTGGACATCGACAAGGCCATCGCCATCATCCGCAACACCGAAGAAGAGGCCGACGTGGTGCCCAACCTCATGATCGGCTTCGGCATCGACGAAGTGCAGGCCAACTTCATCGCCGAAATCAAGCTAAGAAACATCAACAAGGAATACATTTTAAACCGCTTAAAGGAAACCAGCGACCTGCAGAAGGAAATCGCCGACGCGGAGGAAACCCTGCAGAGCAAAAAGAAAATCGAGGCCATCATCGTCAAAGAGCTGAACGAGGTGGCCAAGAAGTACGGCCAGCCCCGGAAGACAAAAATCCTCTACGAGTACGAGGACGCCGTCGACGTGGAGGAAGCGGTGACCGTCGCCGACTACCCGGTCCACTATTTCCTCTCGGCGGAGGGGTATTTCAAGAAGGTCACGCCCCAGTCGCTGCGCATGAGCGGCGAACACAAGCTCAAGGAAGGCGACCGCATCGCCCAGGCCATCGAAGGCAACAACACCGACG
>JAKPBM010000056.1 GCA_029778935.1 Bacillota bacterium
GCTTTCGCATGTCTGGCAGCGGATGCAGATATTGGGGTCAATCTGGGGAAACCAGACGCCGCCCCGGCCGCTTTCCTCGTAGGAAATAGCGGAAACAGGGCAAACGGCGCCGCAGGCGCCGCAGCCGGTGCACTCGGTTTTTGCAACCCTGTCAATCATTTACGCTTTCCTCCTGCGTTTCAAACGCGACACAACCAACGATTTAATGCGTTCCACCAGGTACCGGAAGGACTCGTCCTTTCGAAACAGCAGGCAGAACAGCACAACGGGAACCGCCGCCGCGATGACCGCCAGCAGGGCAAACCGCCAGATCCCCGGGCCGGCAAACAGCTGCCAAAGCCCCAGCACGATGGCGGACGCCCCGGCGGTGGTTAAGGCGTAGATTAGCGCTTCCTTGAGGTACACGCCGCCGGAGATGCCAAACAGCACGGGGTAAATCACCAGCGGCCGCCAGATGTTGGCCACCAGCCCCGAAAGGGTCATGGCTAAAAATACGCCCGGCAGGCCGATAAAATGCACCAGCACTAAACTCAGGGCCAGGTTGATGACCGCCTGGGTCAGGGGAATCAGCTTGTCCTTGGCGAACAGGCCGCCGGCCATTTTGTAGTTGATGATGGTGCTGCGCTGACCGGTGAGATAGAAATTGGCCACCAGCAGGCACACCGACACCATGTCGATGCGGTTTTCGGCGCCGGCCCAGATGGTCATAAAGGGCTGGAACAAAGACACCAGACACACGGCGGCAAAGCCGTATACGAAGAAGCCGAGGAAATGGTAGACCCGGAACAGCTTGTACTGCTTTTCCCGGCTCTCCGTGGCAATGACATTCCCCAGGCCGGCTGTCATGCTGTTGGCGATGATGTTGACGAAGATGCCGATAGACGTCAGAATCAGGTTGTAGTTGGAAACAATGCCCACCGTCAGGACGCTGATGAAGGAGGAGATGATGATGTTGCCCGACTGGGAAATGCTGATTTCCCCCAGCTTATGCAGCATCAGCGCGCGGACGTTCCGGGCAATCTGCCGCTTTTCCTCCCGGGGCAGGGGAGGCGGGTTTTTCAGCGTCAGGAAGGGGTACCGCCTGTCGATGTACACGAAGGTGTAGATTTTCTGCAGAAGCTGCACGATTGTCTGCACCGCCAGATAGGCCAGAAAGCTGTGCGTCAGCACCAGCACGACAATCTGGACGACGGCGATGAGAACTTTGAACACCGAGTCGATGTTGGTGACGATGTAGCCCTTCTGCTCGGCGTTGACCAGGCCGTATTTATAGGTGACCAGGTAGGACGTGGATGTGTTGAACAGGAAGAAAAGGTAATAGACCCGCAAATCGCCCAGGCCTTCGCCGCCCTTGACCAGATAGGGCAGAAACGGCAGCAGCAGCAGGCCCAGTATCAGCACCGCCACAGAGATGACCCGGTAGGCCGCCTTGTAAAACTGCATCAGCGACCGGATTTTGTCCGTGTCGTTCTCCGCCACAGGTTTATACAGGGCGTAGTTCATGGCGGTGCCGACGCCCAGCTCCGTAAAGGACAACACGCCCAAAACGCCCGTAAACAGGCCGTTGACGCCTAAGTACGCCAGGCCGATGGTTTTCATGAACACGGTGCGGGACACAAAGGTCAGCAGGATGGAAATCGTGCTGCCTAGGTAGCCGAAGAGGATGTTCCGCGCCGCGTATTCCGTCCGCGAGGTTCTTTCCATGGGTCACCGCCCGCCTATTAGCTGCATGACAGGTTCTCTTGCCGCCCGGGCCTTTTCGATATAGTCGGGCATGACGTTCTGCAGATGCTTCCGCACGCAGCATTCGTTCTCGTAAAGCCACATAAAGGCTTCCAGCAGCTCGTTCCGTCCGGTCAGCCGTTGCACGGGGACGACATAGTGCTTGTCCGTGCCGAACAGGTCCTGGGCGATGCCCCGGGCTTTGACGGAGTAGCCGAGTACGACGGTAGGCACCCGGGAGGAGTATGCTGCGATGGTGGCGTGGGTTCTTGCGCCCACAAAGAAGCGGCAGCGGGAGATAAGCCCTTTCAGGCGCAGGCAGTTGTCGTCCTCCGCCAGGCAGACGCGGCCCGTATCGGCAAACTCGTCGTAGAGCATTTTCAGCGGCTTGCGGTCGTCGTTGTCTGGCCAGACCACGTGGGGGATGAGGGCTACGTGCATGTCCGTGTTGCGCAGGATATGCTCGATGAGCCCCCGGAAGTTGGCAAGGGTCGTCCCCTTGCCCTTTTCCAGCCGAAGCACCAGGGGGCTGACGTTGATGCCGACGGTGTTGCCGGGCGCGAACCTTTCCGGCAAGGGGCCTTCCTCCGTGGGCAGGCAGAAAGCCGGGTCGGGGAAGAGGCGGGTGTTTTTGTCCACCCCGGCGGCAAGCAGCGCCTCATAGGTAAGGGTCTCCCGGGCACAAATCAGGGCGTAGGACTGTAAATCCTTCACGATGGCCGGGTCTTTGAGCGCCGACGGCTCGACAGAGCAGCCCCAGAGCACCGTCGGAACGCCCATTTCGGCGGCTTTGCGGTTGGCGGCGGCCAGCCAAAGGGGCGCTCTGCCGTAGCAGTAGTTGTCGCCGCCGCAGGAAAGGGCTAAATCTGACTGCGAGAAGGGCCTTTCGTAGAAAGATGTGTCAAATTTTTCGGGCAGCAGGGCGCGGCCGAGCAGCTTGCCGGACATTTTGTTGGCGGCCCTGACGATAAAACTTCTTTTCAGATTGGCTTTGATCAGCCGGTCGGAGGGTACGGGGTTTCCATACAAAATTTCGTCTTCCGGACAGGGAGAGAGGTAGAACACCTGGTCGGGCGACAGCTCCAGCACGGCCAGCGTGGAACGCCAGATGGCTTCGCAGCCGTGGTTCTTGGAGCTTCCGTTGGCGTACAAGGTAAAATTCATGACAACCTCCGTTGGAAAGGGCCGGCGCGCCGCAAAATTTCGGCGACAGCCCCAGATAAGGTGAAACGCACCGGGTTGATGCGGCGGTTTGCATTGGGAGGGCGCAAAACAGGCCCTGTCTGCAAGGAAACCGAGATTTGGTATCGGGCTGACTGACGGGGGCGATGCCTGTTCGCTACAAAGTACGCGGGTTTGGCAGGCCGCGCATATCCGGACGAGCAAAGCACGCCCTTTGGGCAAAAGCCCGTAGAAACCGCGATT
>JAKPBM010000181.1 GCA_029778935.1 Bacillota bacterium
AGCTGGCGGAGCAGAAAATGTACTCCATCCGGGCCGACCAGAACAAGCAGGGCCTGGTGCACATCCAGAAAGTCATACTGGACAGCTTGGAACAGCTCAACGAGCTTGCCCGGCACGGCAAAGGCCTCTTGGGCCTTCCCACGGGCTTTTCCGAGCTGGACTATTATATTTCCGGCCTGAACCGGACAGACTTAATTTTGCTGGCGGCCCGTCCCGGCGTGGGCAAGACGAGTATTGCCTTAAACATCGCCCAGCACGTGGCGGTGAAAAGCCGGAAAGACGTGGCCATTTTCAACCTGGAAATGCCCCGTTCGCAGCTTATTATGCGTCTGCTTTCGTCGGAGGCGGCGATTGACCTTAAGAAGCTGCGCACGGCCAACATGAGCGAGGAAGAGTGGGACCGGCTGGCCCTGGCCGCCCAGGTGCTTTCCAACGCGCCCATTTACGTGGACGATTCGTCCAACATCACCGTGGCGGAAATGAAGGCTAGGTGCCGTAGACTAAAAAATCTGGGCCTGATTGTGGTGGACTACTTACAGCTCATGAGCACAGGGCGCAGGGATATTAACCGGGTGCAGGAAGTTTCCGAAATCTCCCGGTCGATGAAGATTATGGCAAAAGAGCTGGACGTGCCGGTATTATGTCTGTCCCAGCTGTCCCGCGCTTCGGAAAAACGGGAAGGGGACAAACGCCCGATGCTGTCGGACCTTCGCGACTCCGGCGCCATCGAGCAGGACGCCGACATCGTCATTTTCCTGTACAAGGACGAAAACTACAACCCCGACACCCAGGATAAAAACGTATGCGAATGTATTGTGGCCAAAAACCGAAACGGCCAGGTGGGAACCGTCAAGCTGCAGTGGCAGGGTCAGTTTACGCGCTTTACCACGCGGGAGCATGTGCGCCATGAGCCGTAAGCGGGACGAGCGGATTTCGCTGATGCAAAAAGTCGTCCGCTACATGCGCGCCCAGGAGATGACAAAGCCCGGCGATAAGGTTCTTTGCGCCCTTTCGGGCGGGTGCGACTCGGTGGCCATGCTGCTGCTTTTGCAGAAAGCGGCGGGGATTTTAGGCATCCAGGTGACCGCCGCCCATGTGAACCACCATCTGCGGGGCGAGGAAGCGGACAGGGACGAAGCCTTCTGCAAAGACCTCTGCGAACGGCGGGGCATTCCCTTTACGGCGTTGTCCGGCGACGCTTTGTCGCTTGCAAAACAGATGGGCAAAGGCGTGGAAGCCGCCGCAAGGGAGCTGCGCTACGCCCTGCTGCAGGCGGAAGCGGAGCGGCAAGGGGCGCTGCTGGCAACGGCCCACACGGCCAACGACCATCTGGAAACCATGCTGTTAAATCTGCTGCGCGGCGGGGGAAGCGCCGGCCTTTCGGGCATCCCGCCGAAAAGGGAAGGGGTCATCCGCCCTGTTCTGGCCTTGTCCCGGGAGGACACCAGGCGGGCCGTGGAAGCCTTCGGCGAGCGGTATGTCACCGATTCCACCAATGAAAGCGAGGATTTTCTGCGCAACCGGGTGCGAAAACACCTGGTGCCGGCCCTAATGGAGATGAACCCGGCCGTGTTGGACACGGCTTTGCGGGCCGGCGAGGCCCTGCGCATGGATGCAACACTGCTTTCGGAGCTGGCCAAGTCGAAAAACCCCTTTGTGGAACACAAAACCCCCAAAAAAGCCCTTGCCGAGATGGAAAAGCCCCTTGCTTTGCGCGTCCTCTCGGCGGAAGCGGCCCAATTCGGGCTGGAGCTTTCCTGGGAGCAGGCGACGGCGGCGTACCGTTTAGCCACCGGACAAAAGGGCGGGCGGATTGCCTTGGGCAGCGGCGTGGTTTTCCGCTGCAAAGGGCCGGAAGCCTTTTTTGAACGGGAAAGGTAAGGCAAACTTTCCGGAAGGTTCAAAAAATATTCAATCTTTTTCGGATAAAGTGTGCTACAATTTGGGCATACGTTTGAGATATAATAGGAGTATACAGAAAAACAAAAGAAGGCAGGGGAACCCATGAGGGATACTATCAAAGACGATATCGAAAAAATCCTGATCGACGAGGAGCAGCTGGCTGCGCGAGTCAAGGAGCTGGGCGAGGAAATCAGCCGCGACTACGAAGGCAAGCGGCCTTTGCTGATCAGCGTCTTGAAAGGCTCGATTCTGTTTATGGCCGATCTGATGCGGGCTATAACGATAAAATGCGACATCGACTTTATGGCCGTGTCCTCCTACGGCGCGGGGACCCAGTCGTCCGGCGTGGTGCGGATCTTAAAAGACCTGGACGCCAGCGTGGAAGGCCGCCACATCCTTATCGTCGAGGACATTCTCGACAGCGGCGTGACCCTTTCCCACCTGTTAAGCCTGCTCAAAACCAGGAACGTGGCGTCCATCCTCATCTGCACTCTGCTTGACAAGCCGGAGCGCCGGCGGGTGCCCGTGAACGTGGACTACCGGGGTTTTGTGATCCCCGACGAGTTTGTGGTGGGCTACGGCCTGGACTATGCGGATCTGTACAGAAATTTACCCTACGTAGGAGTGCTAAAGCCTTCTGTCTATGAAAAATAGACGGTGATAGCAGGACAGAGAAAGGCGTGATGATTTGAAAAAGAACTTGAGAGGTGCCGGCGTCTATCTTCTTATTGTGATTTTGGCGATCGCGGCCATTTCGTTTATTATGGAAGAGCCAAAACCCAAAGAAGTTACCTATTCGGACGTGATCGACTACTTCTATGCCAACGAGGTAAAAACCTTTTCCCTGGAAGGCTCCAAGCTCGAGCTGACGCTTTACAACGGGGAAACCATCCAGTATATCGTGCCGTACCTTTCTCTGTTTATGGAAGATATACGCCCCGTGCTGGAGAAGCAGCGGACGGAAGTGGTGGCCACCCCGATTCAGGATTACAACATCAAGGCGCCCAAGGAAACGCCCTGGTGGGCCGCTTTGATTCCCTATGTGGTCATGTTCGGGCTCATCATCGCCCTCTGGTACTTCATGATGCGGCAGGCGGGCGGCGGCAACAAGGCCATGTCCTTCGGGAAAGCCAGAACCCGGTTCCAGCCGAATCACCAGAAACGGATCACCTTTGCCGACGTGGCGGGGGCCGACGAGGAAAAGGAAGAGCTCAGCGAAATTGTAGACTTCCTCAAAAACCCCCAGAAGTACGCCGAGCTGGGTGCCCGCATCCCCAAGGGCGTGCTGCTGGTAGGCCCGCCGGGAACCGGCAAGACGTATATGGCCCGGGCCGTGGCCGGCGAGGCGGGGGTTCCCTTCCTCTCCATCTCCGGTTCCGACTTTGTGGAAATGTACGTGGGCGTCGGCGCGTCTCGCGTGCGCGACCTGTTCGACCAGGCCAAGCGCCACCAGCCGGCCATCGTGTTCATCGACGAAATCGACGCGGTGGGCCGTCAGCGCGGCGCCGGTTTGGGCGGCGGACACGACGAACGGGAGCAGACGCTGAACCAGCTGCTGGTGGAAATGGACGGCTTTGTGGCCAACGAGGGCGTCATCGTCATCGCTGCCACCAACCGCCCGGACATTCTGGACGCAGCGCTTTTGCGCCCCGGCCGGTTTGACCGGCAGGTGTATATCGGCCTGCCCGACACCAAGGCCCGGGAAGCCATCCTGAAAGTGCACGCCCGCGGGAAAATTTTTGAGCCGGACGTGGACTTCTCCGTTATCGCAAGAAGCACCGTCGGCTTCTCCCCGGCGGATTTGGAAAACCTGTTAAACGAAGCGGCGCTGCTGACGGCCAGAAGGGGCAAAAAGCGCATCAGCATGGCGGAAATTTCCGAAGCCGAGCTGAAAGTCGTTGTCGGCCCGGAAAAAAGAAGCCGCACCGTTTCGGAAAAAGAGCGCAAGCTCACGGCCTACCACGAGGCGGGCCACGCGGTGGTCTCCTACTTCCTGGAGCACCATCCGCCCGTGCACCAGATTTCCATTATCCCCCGCGGCATGGCCGGCGGCTACACGCTGTCTTTGCCCAAGGAGGATAAGTCCTACAAGTCCCGCAGCGAGATGAAGGACGAAATCGTGTCTCTGCTTGGCGGGCGCGTGGCGGAAAAGCTGTTTTTGGACGATATTTCCACCGGCGCGTCCAACGACATCCAGCGGGCAACGGACCTGGCCCGCAAGATGGTCACCAAGTACGGCATGAGCGACTCTTTAGGCCCCATCCGCTTCGGCACGGAGCACGACGAAGTGTTCCTGGGCCGCGACTTCAGCGCCGCGCCCAATTACTCCGAGGAAGTGGCAGCCGCCATCGACCGGGAGATTAAGTCCATCATCGAGGAAGCCTACACCCGGGCGGAGGCCATTCTGCGTGAGCACGCCGACAAGGTGCACTACGTCACCGAATACCTTCTCGAGCACGAGAAGATGGAGGCCGACGTGTTCCGGGCCGTGTTCGAAACCAACGCTTCCGAAAAAACTGCCGAGCAAAACGATTCCGAAGCATCCCACGAGGAAAAGCCGGAGTAAAATATGCGCCGAAGCACCGTGGCTGCTTCGGCGCGTTTTTCACTGGACAGAATCTGACAGGAAAGGACATTCTATGCGCCTGTTTCACGTAAGCGAGGAGCTGGACATCGCCGTTTTCGAGCCGAGAAAACCGACAAGGAATGATTTGAACCAAAGCAAAGGCCTGGTCTGGGCCCTGTGCGAGCGGACGCTGCCCAACTTCCTGACCCCGCGCAACTGCCCCCGGGTGTGCTGGCACGTTTCACCCCGCACGACAAAAGAGGACAAAGCCCGCTTTCTGCCAAAGGACAAGCCGGGCGTTTCCCACGTGGTGGTTATCGAGGAGGGCTGGCTGGAAACACTAAAGCAGACGACCCTGTATCTTTACGAGTTCTCGCCGGAACACTTTTCTCTGCAGGACGAAAGCGCCGGCTACTACGTAAGCGAGCGGACGGAAGTACCTGTGACAAAATACGTTGTAACCGATCTGGTAAGCGAGCTGGAAAAACGAAATGCGCAGCTTTTGACTATACCGAACCTTTGGGAGCTGGCCGGGCAAGTTCAACAGACCAGCTTCTACTGGTCCCTCTGCCGCATGGCGTATGCCAAAAAGCCGTAAGGTGGGTTTGCCATGGCGAGAAGGATTGAACTTGTTGCCGGGGAGGATTCGGCGGGGCGGAAGCTGTCCTCCTTTTTACGGCACCGGCTGGGCGTTTCCGCCGCGCTGCTGACCCAGCTTAAAAAGCGGCCGGAAGGCATCACCGTCAACGGCCGGCCGGCGTACACGAACCACCGCCTGTCCGCGGGGGACAGGGTGGCGCTGGAGATCCCTTCGCTGTTTTCCGAGCGGCTGGCCGAAAGCAACATCGCCCCCGTACCCCATCTGGAGGTTAAAATCTTGGCCCAGGACGAGGACTTTGTCATCCTCGACAAGCCGGCGGGCATGCCGGTGCACCCCTCCCGTGCCCATGTGTACGACACCCTGGCCAACGCCTTTTTGGCCCTTTTTCCCGACCATGTGTACCACCCCATCACGCGGCTCGACAGCGACACATCCGGCCTGGTGCTCGTCGCCACGAACATGTATGCCGCCGATGTGGAGCGGATGGAAGTCACCCGGCTCTATTACGGCATTACCGACCGGCCGGTGCCCTTTGCCCGCCGGAGATTTGACGGCCCGATTGAACGGGAGGAGCCGTTTTCACCCCGCCGCATGGTCCGGCCGGACGGGAAACCGGCGGTAACCCACGCGTTCCGCCTGGCCCAACGGGGCGAACTCACGTTGCTTGCTTTCAAGCTGGAAACGGGGCGCACG
>JAKPBM010000185.1 GCA_029778935.1 Bacillota bacterium
GGTTCAGCCGCGCGTTGAGAAAGCGCCGCAGCGCCGAGATGCCGGATTGATGAAGAGCCAGGCCTTCGCGGGTGAAAAACGTATAATAGCGCAGACGAGCCATGTCGATCATGTCCAGCGAAAAGCCGGTCATATAGGCGTCGCGCCGGACATAGTCAAGATTGTCCACCGTGTAGATGCCGGAAAAAAGCTGCCGCAGGAGCGCAAGCCATTGCGGCGCGGCCAGCTCGCGACGAGAGCCGGGCATTTTGATGAGGTAGGCCACGTGGCGGGGGTTGATTTTCTCCCCGCGGGTAAAGGCCCCGGAGGGGCCGCGCCGGATGCGCTCAATGAGCGGGCCGAGTTTTTTGACGATGATCGCCGCGCCGACATCCTCATGCGTCAGCCCCCAGGTATTCAGATACTGATCGTCGAAAAAATGGCCGAAAGGCCCGTGGCCTACGTCATGGAGCAGGCCGGCCAGCCTCAGCAGTTCCTCTACATAATTCATCGACGGAGCGTCTTTGCAGATATTTTTAAGGCCCGGGTAAAGGTGTCGGCCGAATTCCCCCGCAACATGCATCGTGCCCAGCGAATGCTGAAAGCGCGTGTGCTCCGCCGCCGGGTAAACCCAGCGCGCGCTCTGGAGCTGATAGATACGCCTGAGCCGCTGCAGCCAGGGGGAATCGATGATGTCCTTTTCCGTTGTTTCGGAAGGGTCCGCATCACGGGCAACGGTAAAAGAGGCGTAGGAGTGAATCGGGTCGGCAATCAGCGCCATTCCTTCATAGGCATTGTAAGGGGGAAAGTCCGTCTTCATGCGGTATGTTTACAATATTCCGCGTGAAATTTCAATCATGCCGGAGCCGGTCCATAAACGCATTGACAGAATTTTTCAATATGGATAGGAAAGCCCCTGTTGAACAAATTCTGATTCCCGGAGTAAACCGCCATGAAAACCTTCTTCCAGCCCGATTCAATTGCCGTCATCGGCGCCAGTCTCCGTGAAAACAGCCTCGGCGGGCAGCTTGTCGTGAACCTGCTTTACGGTTACAAAGGCCGCATCTATCCGGTCAACCCCAATTATGACGAAATACTGGGGCTCACCACCTATCCGGATATAGAGGCGATCCCCGGCCCGGTGGAGCTGGCCATTATCATCGTGCCTGCACCTGCTGTGCCTGAAACCATTGAAGCCTGCGGCCGCAAGGGAGTGCGCCGGATCATTATCGAAAGCGCGGGCTTTGCCGAAACGGGCGCCGTGGGGCGCGCCCTTCAGGAGCGCTGCCTGGTCGTGGCGCGTGCGCATGGCATCAGAGTGTGGGGGCCCAACTGCATGGGCGTGGTGGACGTGCCGCAGAAATTATTTTTCACCTTCATGCACCCCAATATCTACAAAGACGGCCTGATCTCCGGGCGCATCTCCATGGTCGTCCAAAGCGGCATGCTTTCGGCTGGATTTCTCGCCGATCTGATGAGCGAGCGTGCAGTCGGCATCGCCAAGGCCTGCTCGATCGGCAACAAAATGGACATAGATGAAAGCGACGTGCTGGAATACCTGCTCGCAGACGACGAGACGGACGCCATTGCCCTGTATCTGGAATCCATCATCCGGGGCCGCAAATTTCTCGAGCTGGCCGGCCGCGCCCGAAAACCGATTGTCCTGCTCAAAGGAGGCAAAAGCAGTGCCGGCGCCAGGGCCGCCCTTTCACACACCTCCAGCCTGGCGGGTAACGCGCGTCTGCAGGACTCGCTTTTGAGCCTCGCGGGCGTGACCATCGCGCAGGATTTTCAGCAGATGATGGAAATCGCCCGCACGCTGGCCATGGTCGGGCATACCCCCGCGCGGGCGCGCACGGCCATACTTACCTTCAGCGGCGGCGCGGGGATAATGTCTTGCGACATGCTCGAACAACAGGGGCTGGCCGTCGCCGACCTGTCCGAAAACACCAGGCGCGCCCTGGCGGAAGTTTTTCCCGACTGGCTGCCGCCTGCCAACCCTGTGGATATGTTTCCCGCCTTTTCCCTCAAAGGTCCGGTGGCCGCCTACGAGCGGGCCTTCGATCTCGTGGTGCAAGACCCGCAGGTGGATGTCATCTTTTTGCACTTCTTCGTCGGTTTGTATCCCAACTACGAAAGACTGCGCCGCTTCCGCGAGGCGGCCGACCGCGAAGGGAAAGTAGTGATTCTGTGGGCCATCGGCAGGCGCGAGGCGCTTT
>JAKPBM010000206.1 GCA_029778935.1 Bacillota bacterium
CGTCGTCAACCCCGAAGGCGAAATCAAGATTTACGAAGTCCACGACAACGGCATCGGCCGCAACGCCGAGGAGCTGGTGAGAAAGGTGCAGGCGGCCCAGTTTGTCGCCGAGCACGGCGACCAGGTCTGCCCGGCCAAGTGGAAGCCCGGCGCCGAAACCCTGACGCCCAGCCTCGACCTCATCGGCAAAATCTAACACCGCTATGCGCGTACTCTGCGCCGCTGCCGCCTGGCGGCAGCGGCGTTTTTCACGAAAGTTTTGTCTACTGACGATATTTTTGAGGTGATATCATGGCGGATACCATTTATGATCTGATTATCCTTGGCGGCGGCTGCGCGGGCCTTTCCGCCGGTATATATGCCGGACGCGCCAAGCTGAAAACCTTGATTATTGATAAAGCCAACCCCGGCGGACAGATTGCCAACACGGCAGACGTGGTGAACTACCCCGGCATCCGCCGCATCAGCGGGCCGAACCTGGTCAAAGAAATGCATAAGCACGCTTTGGACTTCAAGGTGAAGTTCGCCACCGCCAGCATCGAGCGGGTGGAGCTGGACGGCGACGTAAAGAAGCTCTATTCGCCCGAAGGCACCTTTCAGGCCCGGTCGCTGATTATCGCCACGGGCGCTTCGCCCCGCCGCATCGGCTTTCCCGGCGAAAAAGAATTTACGGGCAGAGGCATTGCCTACTGCGCCACCTGCGACGGCGAGTTCTTTACCGGTTTGGACATTTTCGTCATCGGCGGCGGCTTTGCGGCGGCGGAAGAAGCGGTGTATCTGACCCGCTTTGGCAGCTCCGTCACCATCGTGGTCCGCGAGCCGGACTTTACCTGCGCGAAAACAGTGGCCGACCAGGCTAGAAATCACCCGAAAATCAAGGTCATCTACAACACCGAAGTGGAGCGGGTGGAAGGCGACGACCTCATGCGCAAAGCCGTGTTTAAAAACAACGTGACAGGCGAGACTTTTACCTATGAAGCCGGCGAGAAGGGCACCTTCGGCATGTTCATCTTCGCCGGTTACGAGCCGGCCACAAGCATGTTCAAAGGCCTCGTCGATATGGATGACTACGGCTATATCATAACCGACGACGCCATGCGCACCAGCGTTCCCGGCGTCTTTGCGGCGGGCGACCTGCGGCCGAAGATCTTACGCCAAATCGTAACCGCCGTGTCCGACGGCGCTATTGCCGCCACCTCGGCCGAGCGCTACGTAGCGCAGCTCAAAGAGCGGCTGGGTATCCCCATGTACGAGGAGGACGAACCGGAGCAAACAACCCCCGCCCCTGCGGCGGAAAGCCAGCCCGCCGCCCCCGCGCCGGCAAAGCCCGCCCAAACGGCCGACGGCCAGTTTATCAACTCGGTCATGCGGGAACAGCTTACGGCGATTTTCGCTAAGCTTACAAAAGACGTAACCCTTCTGACCGTGGTGGACCCGGCCAACCCCAAATCGGCGGAAATGCTTGCCTTCTTGCAGGAAATCGAGCCGCTAAGCCCCAGAATTCACTTGAAAACCCTGCAAAAAGGCCAGGATCCGGCCATGGAGCAGAAAATCCATCTCGAACGCTTCCCCAACGTGGCCCTTTTGGACGACGCGGGCGAATACACCGGCGTGACCTTCAGCGGCATTCCCGGCGGGCATGAAATTAACTCCTTTGTGTTGGCCCTCTACCACTACAGCGCTGACGACAAGCTCACGCCCGAGCAGGTCAAGCGGATACAGTCCATCCAGAAGCCCATTCACATGGCCGTATGCGTGTCGCTTACGTGCCATCTCTGCCCGGACGTGGTCAGCGCCTCCCAGTCTATCGCGCTGAAAAACCCGCTGGTTCGCGCGGAAATGATCGATTTGGGCCTGTTCCCCGAGCTGCGGCAGAAGCATAAGGTGATGAGCGTGCCGGTCATTCTCATCAACGACGGGGAGAAGGTCGTGTTCGGCTCCAAGACCCTGGACCAGATTCTGGATACGCTCCTGGCTCTGTAACAGAAGATATGAAAAGACCCTGCTTAAGCAGGGTCTTTTTTTGATGCTTGGCGGCGGAATGCCAAAAGCGAATAGGAAAGGAGCGGCAAGCCGAAGCTGCCCGGCGGGGGGTATATCATACCACGCAGCTAAAATGCGGCGTATATGAGACGGATAGAGAACCGGTAGCGGCGGGAAAGCGTGTTTCTAACAGAGTAAGCGCAAAGGTTTCGTATTGTATCCACTGGAAACCGGCAAAGAAGGCGCGGCCAGGCTGGTTGTGCCAAATTTTTTATAAAATGGACTAAAGAAATCCGAATTACCGCCCTTAGGATATATACATTGCCGGCCCGGGAAGGGTGGCGGAAAATCATAAAAATTTTGTCGGAAACCGAATTCTTATGCAAAGGCACTAAAATGTTTTAGTAGAATTTTAAATACTGTAACAAATTGACAATTAACTATTAACATGTTAATATAAAAGCAAACCAAGAAGGAAGGTGAGGAAGTTGAAGAAATCCTGGCGTACTTTGGCACTGCTCCTGGTTGCCTGCATGTGCGTTGCCTTGCTGGCCGGATGCAAGGGCGGGGACAAGCCGGCGGAAACTACCCGTGAGCTGAAAACTTTCGGCGGCAGAACCTTCACCATCGCATCCAGCTGGGCCAGCGGCATCTGGCGGGCGTTCCCCGAGGAATCCGCCCAGATGGAAGAAAAACAGGCAATCTATGACCAGCTGGAAAAAGACCTGGACATCAAAATCGAGATCCTGGACGGCGCCCATGACGCGCAAGGCGTGATTCCTTCCCTGATGGCAGGCGATATCCCTTCCGATGTGGTAGATTTTAAGATTCACGGCTGGATGCCTCTGGCCGTACAGGGGCTGATCCTGCCCTATGACGACCCGCGGCTTGTCGAAGGCGGGCTGAACGTAAACGACCCCAATGTGTTCTTCCAGCCCTTCCCCTTCACCCAGGCGCAGAACTGGAACGGTAAAATCTACGGCGCCATGTGGGGCGGCAAGCACTTTGTTCCCGAGTTCGGCTGGTGCATCTACTTCAACAAACAGCTGGTGGCCGACGCGGGTGTTACCGACCTGTACCAAGTGGTGCGGGACGGCAAGTGGGACTGGAACTTCTTCCGCGAACTGGCGTTAAAGTGCACCAAAGACTATGACGCCGACGGCAAAATCGACGTCTATGGCGTCGGCACCTTCGGCTACGGCTCCGAAATCTTCACCAACCCCGGCTCGGCAATTATCCGCAACGAAGACGGCAAGATGAAAGTGGTCTTAAGCGAGCCGGGCGCGCTGGATGCGCTGGAGTTTACGCGGCAGTTTGCCGTGCTGGACAAAGTGCGCCACCCTGACGGCTACGGCGACGTGCACAGGCAGTTTACCGACGGCAAAGTGGCCATGGTCTGGGGCGAGCAGTGGAATACCCACGGCGACGGCATGCAGTTTAGAACGACCGAAGTAGACTACGGTCTGGTGCCTATGCCCAAGGCCCCCGGCGAGGACCACTATGTCAACGTGCTGGGCGGCGTACACAGCGTCTCCATCTACGCAGGCCACTCCGACGAAGACCTTAAGGCCATCGCCTACATCTTCTCCGAAATGGGCAGACGGTTTACGGACAACGAATGGCAGGAGTATTATCTGGAAAACGACCTGCGCGGCGACCGGGAAGCCCTGGAAATGGTGATGGATTACATCTGGCCCCACACGGTGACCGACTATGTCTGGTGTAGCGTGCCGATACTGGAATTCTTCCGCAACAACATCTATCTGCCCATGACGGAAGGGCAGGGCACGGCGGTGCAGCTGGTGGATAAGTACCAGGCCGAACTCCAGGTCATGGTGGATGAACTGTTCCGTCAATAACCGGCATACCTCTTCATAGATCTGCCTCCATAAACGAAACCGGCCTCCGCAAATTCCGCGGGGGCCGGTTTCGTTTATATGGATTTCCAGAACTCGTCGATGTCTTTCCGGTGTGGCATGGACACCGCCGCACCCGGCTTTGTGACCGACAGGGCCGCCGCCACGTTGGCAAAGGCCACAGCCTTCTGCGGGGGCATCCCTTCCGCCACGGCCACGGCTAAAGCGCCGTTAAAGGCGTCGCCCGCGCCGGTCGTGTCCACGGGGACGACTTTCGGGGGCGGGAGAATGCCTTCCCAGTCGGGGGTGATCAATGCGGCGCCGCGGGCCCCCAGGGTGATGACGGCGTTTTTCACTCCCATGGCCAGCAGCTTCCGGCCGGCTGCCAGGGCTTCCCGCTCCGTAGAGACGCTAACACCGGTGCAGCCCACGGCTTCCGTTTCGTTAGGCGTCACAAAGAAGGCGCTTTGCAGCAGTTCTTCCCGCAGGGGGCGGAACGGGGCGGGGTTGTAGATTAAGGGGATTTGCCGTTTTATAGAAAGCTCCATCACTGCCTGCACCGTTTCCTCGGGGATTTCGTTCTGGCAGAGGATGGCGCGGCAGGAAGAAAGCGGCTCTTCTGCGGCCCATACGTCGGCAGGCGAAAGGCGGGCATTGGCCCCGGCGACGATGACGATGCGGTTTTCGCCGGAGTTTTCTTCCACGATAATCGTGGCCGTGCCTGTGCCGGCGTCTTCTGTGTGGAGGATGTAGTCGGTGGATAGCCCTTCCGAGCGGTAGAAGGAAAGAAGCGTTTCGGCGAGGAAATCCCGCCCTATGCGGCCGAGGAACACCACTTCGCCGCCGGCCCGATGGGCGGCGACGGCCTGGTTGGCACCTTTTCCGCCGGGGCCGATGACCAGACGGGAACCGACCACCGTCTGCCCGCCGGTGGGGCAGTGGGGCGAATACACGGTCAGGTCGGCGTTGATGCTTCCGACAACGGCGATTTTGCAGACAGAGGACATGGCAATCTCCCTTTCGTATGGCGGCGGGCTTGCCGCGCCTTTGTGTGTAAAAACGGGCGCCGGCCGATGGGCCTGATGCTGCATGAAATCATGTGGCGCCCGTTTTGGTATGGCCGTGAGGGGTTAACGCAGATTTGGGGATAGGTATGGGTTATGGGTGATACAACCAGCGGTGCCGGCCCGCATTTGCTGCGGCTGCGCGGGTGATAGACCGGGCTTGCCGAAGCTTCTTGTGGCAGATTTGCTGGCAATGTATCAGGCTTGCCGGCGGCTGTTCTGCTACGGAACGAGCGATATAAGCCGAATTCTCCGCGGCTATTGGGCGGTGTTACTTATAAAGGAATGAAACGAGCCGGTGTTGGCAATTTGGTGCGGTCTATAGGGGGTAGACCTGCCTCGCAGACGCGCGGGCGGGGGGCAAAGATGCAATTTCAAGACCGACCTCGGCGCAGGCTGCCGCCGTGATTTCTGGCGCTATACGCGACCCTGACCCATGATACGGCGGGAACGCTATGTGCGCCATCCATGCTTTCCGCGCTGAACAGCGCTAGTAACACCCGGCAAACACCGGGCACCCGCCGGACACCCGCTTAGCTTCTCAGCGCCGCGTCCAGCACTTCCCGAATTTCCGCCATGGTAACGGCGCCTTCATGAAGCTTCACGCCGTCCAGGAAAAAGCACGGCACGTAGTAATAATCGTACGAGTTGGCCAAATCGGCTTCCTCGCGCTCTTCAATCCTTTGGATGGGGATTTTCCCGTACTCGGGGTTTTCGGAAATCAGGGAATCGATCAGCTTGTCCGCCTTCTTGCAGTGGGGGCAGCCGTCCAGATAGAAATACATGAGCGTTTTCATACGTTTCTCCCTTACAACATGTCGAAATGGCAACAAAACAGGAAACGCGGCGCAGGGAAGGGAAAATTTCCCATCGCTGTAGTTAACAGCATAGCACAGCGTCTTTTACCTGTCAATTCTTTAGTATGCGGCAAAAAGCAAAGAAACATCGGCCGGAATCTCCCGGCCGATGTTTACTTTTCGGATTGCTCCGCTTTCTTCACTTTGTACCGCTTGATGCTTTTCAGACGGACAAAATCCTCCCGGTCTTTGTCTTCCAGCGCCTCGCTGATGCGCTGGATTTCCGCCGTTAAGCGCGGGATTACGATGTTTTTTAAAGCGTTGGCCCGCTTCTGGGCGGCTTTGATGGCTAAAGCCAGGCGGTAGACGCTGTTTTCCACTTCCGCTAAATCGGCGATGAACTCTTTTACCTTGTTGAAGCGGAAATACGCTTCGTCCAGCGCCGAGTTGGTGCCTCTGACGCCGTAATAGAGCTTTAGCGGCGGCGGGTTGGTCTTCACGATGGGCAGCTCCACGCCCATGACCGTGCGGAACCGAAGCTGCAGCCCCTCGTCCAAAGGCACCGTCTGGGACGCCTGCTCGGCGATTCCCAGCGTGATGTGGGCGGTCTGCAGCGCCTCGTAGGCGGAGCGGAAGGTTTCGTCGATGCTGTTTTGCAGCGAGGCGGCTTTGTCAATCAGCCCCATCATCTCGCGGATGAGGATGTTGCGCTTT
>JAKPBM010000209.1 GCA_029778935.1 Bacillota bacterium
GTATGGGGCGGCCTGGAAGGCGCGGCCCGTGGCCAGCAGCACGGTTTTGGCCAGCATCTCTGTATTCCCGTCGGAAAGGGCGAAGCTGCCGTCTTCCCGCATGGTAAGGGAAATCACTTCCGAATCGATAAATTCGCCGCCGAGCCTCTTTACGTTGGCGCGGCCCGCTTCCAAAATTACACTTCCGGGCACGGGCTCGGCAAAGCCGAAGTAGTTTTCCACCAGGTGGGCTTTGGCTAAGGCGCCGCCGTCACGGGCCCAAATGAGCGTGGACATGTCGGCGCGCAATGTGTACAGAGCGGCGGAAAGCCCCGCGGGGCCTCCGCCCAGAATGACGCAGTCGTACATTTTATCAGAATGCATATTTCCACCTCCGCATGGCAGCGGTCTGCAAAATTTGTCGTTTAATTCATTATACACTTTTTTGCCGGGTTTGAAAAGAACGGCGTTTTTTGTCGACCGGTTTTGGGGAAATCCTTAACATCTTTACTCTTGTATAAAAAAAGGAAATCGTCTATAATACAGGGTAAGAGTTTAGGCCGACCAAAGCCAAAAGGAGTGAGGACCTATTTTAAGGGATTACATCGGAAGCTACATTGAGAAAAACGGGCTGCCCGGCTATGCCGAACTGCGCGCCCAGCGGAACATCAGCAAAAATGTAACTTTCATCAATGGCGACATGACGAGCAACGCCGTTTCCGAAACCGGCGGTTTTTCCGCCCGCGTGTGCAAGAATGGGGCCTACGGCTTTGCCAGCAGCGCCGCCTACACGCCGGAAAGCGTAGCCCAGGCCGTGGCCGCGGCCGCCGAAAACGCCAACTTCCTGGATCAGAGGGAAAAACTCGGCAAGGCGCCCTTTGCGAAGGTTCCCTCCTTCCGTGAAGAGCTGCGCTACAAAAGGGAAGACGACGTGACCCAGAAGCACATCATCGACTACATGACGGAGCTGGATGCTTTGGTCGCGAAACTCTGCCCCAAGCTGAAGAGCCGCTTTGTGGCCGCCAGATGCCTGACCATGGAAAAGCTGCTCTACACCAGCGACGGCGTCTACGCCCATACCTCCACGCCGAGAAGCATTATCTACTTCGGCCTGACGGCGGAAGGCAACGACGGCGCGCCGGTGGAAATCTTTGAGCCGGTGGGCACCTTCGGCGTGTTCGACGAAGTGTTCTCCACGCCCTCCGAACATGAAAAGAAAATCGCCGAAGTGTACGAGATGGTGCTGCAGAAGGCCCAGGGCGTTTACGCCGAGCCCGGCCGCAAGCAGGTTATCCTCCATGCCGACCTGGCCGGTATTCTGGCCCATGAAGCCGTCGGCCACACGGTGGAAGCCGACTTTGTGTTAAGCGGCTCTGTCGGCGGGCCGAACCTGGGCAAGCAGGTGGCCAGCGAGCTTGTTACCATGGTGGACTTTGCCCATACGGCTTTCGGCAAGCGTTGCCCTGTGCCCGTGTACGTGGACGACGAGGGCACGCCCGGCACCGACGCGGTGCTCATCGAAAACGGTATCCTGAAAGAGTTTATGCACAACAAGGAATCGGCAGCCCACTTCGGCCAGACGCCGAGGGGCAACGCCAGAGCCTACGCCTACAACGACGAACCGTTAATCCGGATGCGCAACACCTGCATCCTCCCCGGAAAAGATAAGCTGGAAGACATGATCGCCTCCATTGACGACGGGTATTACTTCATCAAGACCGGCAACGGCCAGGCGGACGCCACCGGCGAGTTCATGTTCGGCGTTAACTTCGGGTATGAGATCAAGAAGGGCAAGCTCGGCCGTCCGTTAAAGGACACGACCATCGCCGGCGTGGCTTTCGACGTCTTGAAGACGGTGGACATGGTGTCGGACGACCTGTCCTGGTCCTGCTCCGGCATGTGCGGCAAGAAGCAGATGATCCCCGTTGGCATGGGCGGCCCGGCGCTCCGGGTCTTCGTCAACGTGGGCGGTCGCTAGGAAGGGGAGGTGCCAGAGATGGACAACAGGCAAGTGGCCGAATATCTCATCCAGACCATGAAGGAAAAAGGCGCCGACATGGGCGAATGCCGCGTGTCCAGCAGCGTCAAGACGGAGATTTACTACGAATCGGGCAAAATCAGCATGGTTCGTTCCGTTTTAGGCGCGAGCGTGGGCGTCAAAGTCATCAAGGACAAGAAAAAAGGCGCCGTGCACATTAACTCCACGGAGAAAGAGGCCTTGGACAAGGCCGTTAACGACGCTTTCGCCGCCGCGGCCCACGCCAAGCCCGACGACGCGGAGGGCATTGCCGACGTGGTGGTCACCGAGCGGTTCGAAAAAGGCCCCAAGGAGCCTGACCGGGACGCTTTGTATACCGCCATGCGTACGTTTATTGACGACGTGAAGCGGGAGTACCCCAAAATCAGCTTTGACTCCATCTCCGTCGAGCATGATTACGGCGAAACGGTGTATCTGAACACCAACGGCGTGTGCCTGACCGACTGCAGCGGCGTCAACGGCTACGGCGCCATGTTCATGGCCGTGGACGGGGGCAAAAGCTCGTCGTTCAACCACTTCGGCTCGCTGTTTACGGAATTTTCCAAGCCTCTCATTGACCTGGGCATGGCCAGAATCATCCTGGGCGAAACGGAACGGCAGATTGAAACCCGCAATCTGCAGGGTAAGTTCGAGGGCGACCTTTTGATTGCCCCTAACTGCCTGCAGTCGTTCCTGCACTATCTGCAGTCCAATTTCCTGGCCGACATGGTGCATATCGACGGCACGAGCCTTTGGAAAGACGCCCTGGGCACCCAGGTGGCCGTGCCCGAGTTCACCCTTTCCTGCCGCCCGAGAGACAGCCGCATGGCCGTCAACCAGTTCTTCACCGGCGACGGGTATATCGCCGAGGATATGAACGTCATCGAAAACGGCGTGCTGAAAAACTTCACCCTGTCCCGGTACGGCGCGGCCAAAACGGGCAAAGCCCGGTCGGCCAACACCGGCGGGTTCTTTGTCGTCGAGCCGGGCACCAAAACCGTGGACGAACTCGTTTCGTCCATTTCCAAGGGCCTGCTCATCAACCGCTTTTCCGGCGGCCAGCCCGGCGCCAACGGCGACTTCACCGGTGTGGCCAAGAACAGCTTCCTGATTAAAAACGGGCAGGTGTCCGACGCCGTCAGCGAAGTGATGGTCTCCGGCAACTTGGCGGGCATGCTGAAAAACATCACCGGCATCTCCGTGGAAACGGTCAACGACGGCAACAGCATTCTGCCGTGGCTCAAAGTGTCCGGAATCGTCATTTCCGGCAAATAATATACGCAAAATCCAAAGGACAGGGGGAAGATTCCCCCTGTCCTAAAAAATGAAGGAGTAACTATGCATCCCATAAAAGCTTTACTTGATCAGCGCCGGCAAGGCAAACGCACAGGGATCTATTCTGCCTGTACGGCCAGCCCCGAGGTCATTTTCGCCGTCTGCGAAGCGGCGAAGGAGACCGGCACCATCGCCCTTGTGGAGGCGACCGCCAACCAGGTCAACCAGTTCGGCGGCTACACGGGGATGAAGCCGGCGGATTACGCCGCTTTTGTAAAGGAAATCGCCCTTAGCGCCGGCCTGCCTTTGGACAGGCTCGTTCTGGGCGGCGACCATCTGGGGCCGCTCACCTGGCAGAACCTGCCGGAAGCGGAAGCCATGGCCAACGCCAGAGAGCTGATTGCCCAGTACGTGGCGGCGGGCTTTACGAAAATCCACATCGACACGTCCATGCGCGTGGCCGACGACGACAAGTCCGTCCGCTTGTCGGACGAAATCATCGCCCGCCGCGGCGCGGAGCTGGCCAAAGTGGCAGAGGAGACTTTTGCCAAGCTGCAGAAGGAAAACCCCAACGCCGTGCACCCCGTCTACTGCATCGGCAGCGAAGTGCCCATCCCCGGCGGCGCCCAGGAGCATGAGACCGTGTCCGTCACCAAGCCCGGCGAGTTCAAAGCGTCGGTCAAGGCTTTCCAGGACGCTTTCGCCGCCGCCGGCGTTTCCGACGCCTGGCAGTATGTGGTGGGCGTCATTGTCCAGCCGGGCGTGGAATTTGGCGACGACAGCGTCAACGAGTACGACAGGAACGCCGCCAAAGAGCTGACCGCCACGTTACAAGAGTTCCCCGGCCTGGTGTTCGAAGGCCATTCCACCGACTACCAGACCAAATGGAAGCTCAAAGAAATGGTGGAGGACGGCATCGCCATTTTGAAAGTCGGCCCGGGGCTGACCTTTGCCCTTCGGGAAGGATATTACGCCCTGGAATGCATCGAAAAGGCCCTGCTGCCCCAGTACCCCGAGTTAGCACCTTCCCACTACGCCGAAACGCTGGACCGTGTTATGGTCGAGCAGCCCGGCAACTGGGCCAAGTACTACCACGGTTCCGAAGCGGAAAAGGCCTTTAAGCGCAAGTTCAGCTATTCCGACCGCTGCCGCTACTACTTCCCCAACGAGGAAGTAAAACACGCGGCGGAAAAGCTGCTTTCCAACCTTTCCGCCATGCGCATTCCGCTTTCCCTGCTCAGCCAGTATATGCCCATCCAGTACGTCCGCGTCCGGGAAGGCAAGCTGCCCCTTTCGCCCAAAGCGCTGCTTTTGGACCGGGTCAAAAACTGCATCGAAGATTACCTGTTTGCCGTAACGGACTGACGGCCCTGACGTAAGGGCAGGTGGGGGGACGTGTATGCAGAAAAAAAGAGACAGAACCCTGGCCAGGTGGAAGTCGCGGGCCTTAGGGCTTACGGAGAACACCGCCAGGCTTGGCAAGGAACTTGCTTTACAGAGCTTGGAACCCCTCAGAGAGAAGTACCGCATGGCTTCGCCGGACGGGCGCATCTTTGCGTCCCTCTGGACGGAGAAGGGAAACCTGTACTATGAAGTGTTTCTGCAGGGGGCGAAGGTGCTTGCCAAAGCGCCTTTGGGGCTGGTGACGAAAACGGCCCATCTGGGGCAGGGCGTCGTGCTGGGAAAACCTTCGTTTTCCGCGGCGAAGGAAACCTTCCCCGTGCGGGGGGCGCACAAAACCGGCGTGGACGAGCACCATAACTACGAATTTCCCGTCCGACACCTTGCGACCGGTTTTACCTGGACGCTGAATATGCGCCTGTGGAACGGCGGCTTCGGCTTCCGCTACACGCTGCCGGAAAACAGCCGGGCGCTCGTTGTGCGGGACGCGGCGGAATTTGCCCTGCCCGAGGCGGCGGAGTGCTTTTATCAGACGGATTTAGTGAAAATGCAGGGGAAAACCCACCGCGTGCCGGTGCACAGTTTGGAAAAGGGCCTTTCCATCTGCTGCATGCCGCTGTTTTCCTTTGCGGAAGGGTACTGCCTGCTGACGGAAACGGAGCTGGACAATTTCGCCGGCGCTGCGTTAAAGCATTTGGGCGGCGGCCGGTTCGGCCTGGATTTCTGGGATTCCGACCCGTTCTTTGTCACCGGCTGCGTGTCCCCCTGGCGGATTGCCATTCTGGCGGAAACGCCCGATGAGCTGGTCAATTCGGACGTCATCCGCGCTTCCGCCCGGCCGCCCAGACCGGAACTGGCCGAAGCCTCCTGGATCCGCCCGGGCAAGGCCACCTGGTCGTTCTTTGTCAATAAGCCCGTGGCCCGCGAAGAAGCCACCATCCGCGCCTTTGTCAAAGACAGCGCCAAACTCGGCTTTCCCTATACAATCATCGACGAGGGCTGGCGCAAGTGGGCCAGAACCGAGGAAGAGTGTTTTGCCAAAGTGGCGGACATCGTGAAGGAAGCAAAAAGCCTGGGCGTGGACGTGTGGCTCTGGCAGGCGTCAAGCGACCGGCTTTACAGTCCTAAATACCGGAGATACTTCCTCCGCCGCTGCCGGGAAATCGGGGTTGTGGGCGTCAAAATCGACTTTCTGGAAAGCGAAAGCCAGGCGACCATTAACTTCTACCGCGAATTTCTGGAGGATGCGGCGAAAGAGAAGCTCATGGTCATCTATCACAACCCCAACAAGCCCACAGGGCTATCGCGGACGTACCCGCACCTTTTGTCCCGGGAAGCCGTCCGGGGGATGCAGACCTCCTGCGACCCGGAGGACAACGTGATTCTGCCCTTTACCCGGTTTGTCGGCGGCGACGCGGACTATACGCCCTTCTGCTTTTCCGTGCCCGAGCGCAAAGGCAGCGCCACCCTGGGCCACATGCTGGCCAACACGGTGGTGTTCCAGTCGTCGCTTTTGACCATATCCGAGCACCCGGCCAACCTTGTCGACCATATTGCGGTGGATTTTCTCCGCCTGCTGCCGGTGTGCTACGACGAAACCCGGGTACTGCCCGGCACGGTGGTGGGGGAAAAGGTGATCTTCGCCCGGAAAAGCGGCGACGATTGGTTCTTTGCTTTGCAGCAGGGCCCCGACCAGAAGGGAAACCAGACGGTTTTCCCGGACTTCCTCGACCCGGACGCCGCATACGACCTGACGCTGTTTAGCGACGTCCCCGGCGAGCCGGACAAGCTTCAGCGGGAAGAGAAAACGGTCAGACGGGGCGACCGGATCGCCTTTTTTGTGCCGGAAAACGGCGGCGCGGCGGGCGTGTTCCGGAAGAAAGGGTAGGGCGGTTGTGCGTTAGGGCCGGTATTCGCAGGCGCGTGCGGTAAACGTGATTATCGTAAAGCGGATGCAAGGTGGCCCCGTCTGGCAGGCGGAGTCCTTCGCTGATTTACCGACACGAACGCCGGCCCGCAGTGTCGGCAAGCCAGCCCTGAGTTTTACCAAGCTGCGCCAAGGCACCGCAGGATGCCAACCCTAATGCCGGACGCCGTTTGAACCGTTGTGCCGGTACCTTGCATTTGGCATAACGGGCACGGCCCGGGGTAAGCAAAGCCAGGCTGTTCTCCAATTTGGTTATGTACTTTTTGTTACCTACGCCTGCCGAGAAGTTCTCTCGGCAGGCGTTGCTGCGTTTTGGGGGCGGGATTTTTGATTGAGCTGGGGAGATGCCTATGAGAAGCAGAACTTCTATGTAAAGGTATATGTTTTACATACGTTCAAACCTCTGCCGCGCCCCTCCGCCGCCCAAAACCAGGGCAAACGGCGGGGAAGCGGCGCTGAAACGCGGCGGTTTTCCTCAAAACGGGCAAAAAAACCGGCCCAAACGGAAATGTTCACGATTTATCTATCGAATTCTTGCGCCGGATGTTGTATAATACGGGCATAAATATTGCAGGATATTCGCAGGATACTTTTCTGCATCGCGCAATATACTGCAGTATGTTGCGAAACGGAAAATTCCATAGGTAAGGAGTGTAGCATATGAATACGGCGATTACGAAGATTACGGCCAGAGAAATTCTCGACTCCCGCGGGAACCCCACCGTCACCGCCACCGTCTGGGTCGGCGACGTGTCGGGCACGGCGGCCGTTCCGTCCGGCGCTTCCACCGGCCGGTACGAGGCCCACGAGCTGCGGGACGGCGACCCCAAGCGCTACAACGGCAAAGGCTGCCTGACGGCGGTAGCCAACGTGGAAGAAAAAATCGCCCCGGCTTTGCTCGGCGAGGACGTGACCAACCAGGCGCGCATCGACCGCATCATGCGGGAGCTGGACGGCACGGAGAATAAAACCAACCTGGGCGCCAACGCCATTCTCGCGGTGTCGCTGGCTGCGGCCAGAGCGGCGGCCAACCTGACAGGGTTGAGCCTGGCAAGGTATCTTGGCGGCGTGCAGGGCGGCCGGTTCCCCGTTCCCATGATGAACATCTTAAACGGCGGCGCCCATGCGGACAACAACCTGGATATTCAGGAGTTCATGATCGCCCCCGTCGGCGCGTCCTCCTTTGAGGAAGGCATTGTCTGGTGCGTGGAAATTTACCATAAGCTGAAATCCATCCTCAAAAGCCGCGGCCTGTCCACCGCCATTGGCGACGAAGGCGGCTTTGCGCCCAACCTTCGCCGGGACGAAGACGGCTTAAAGCTTTTGGTCGAAGCCATTACGGAAGCGGGCAGGGAGCCCGGCAAGGAAGTCGCCATCGCTTTGGACGCGGCCGCTTCCGAATGGGCCCAGGAGGACGGCACCTACTTCCTGCCCAAGTCCAAGAAACAGTTCAGCCCCGTCCAGCTGCTCCGCTACTGGCGGTTCCTGACGACCCATTACCCCATCGTCTCCATCGAAGACGCCGCCGGCGAGGACGACTGGGAGACCTGGCAGAAGATTACCGAGCGTCTGGGCAGCGAAATCATGCTCGTGGGCGACGACCTGTTCGTCACCAACCCCGCCCGCATCACCCGCGGCATCGAGCAGAAGGCCGCCAACGCCGTTTTGATTAAGGTAAACCAGATCGGCACCCTGTCGGAAACCCTGGA
>JAKPBM010000214.1 GCA_029778935.1 Bacillota bacterium
GCCGGCGACGGCGCCGTCTGGTTTGGCGGCCCCAACGGGCTGATCCGGTACGCCCCGAAAGAGTACCGTCTGGACAGAATCCAGTATTTCTCCGCCGGGCGCTATCTGAAGGACAACAACGTGCTTGCCCTGCTTCCCGACGACGCCAACGGCGTTTGGGTGCGCACGGAGCAAGGCGTATCCCACATCTGGTATGAGAAAATGACCCTGGACGAGAAGTCCGACCATTACAGCAAAATTGTCAAAGAGCGGCACAGACGGCATAACTTCGTCACCGTCTGCTATTTCAGCGAACCGGGCAACCCCAACTCCAAGACTTCCCGGTACAGCGAAGACAACGACGGCCTTTGGACGGCCATGTACGCCGCTTCCGCCTGCTACGAGTACGCCGTCACCGGTTCGCAGGACGCGCTGGAACGCGCCGTCCACGCCACGGAAGGTGTATTGTCCCTTGTGGACATCGTGCCCATCAAAGGCTACCTGGCCCGCTCGTACGTGACCCGGGATGAGCAGCTTCCCTCCGACGGGTTCTGGCTTCCCACGGAAGACGGCAAGATGTTCTGGAAATCCGACACGTCCAGCGACGAAGTCGTCGGCCACTTCCTCATCTACCTGCTGGCCCACGAGCTGCTGCCCGACGAAAATCTCAAAGCCCGCATCCGCACGGCGGCGGCCAACATCATGGACTACGTGATTTCCAACGGCTATTACCTCCACGACGTCACGGGCAAGCCCACCCTCTGGGGCAACTGGGCGCCGGAGTATTTTAACGGCCGCGGCTACGAGGACACCGCCGTCAACTGCACGGAGCTGTTAAGCCACATGAAGGTCACCGCCTACATCACCGGCGAAAAGCGGTTTGCGGACGAGTACAAAAAGCTCGCCTACGACCTGGGCTACGCCGACCTGTGCTCTACCTATCTGGAGCGCAAGGAGCCGACCATCAACTACTCCGACGAAGAGCTTGTCTACCTTTCCTACCTGCCGCTGGTGCTGCTGGAGGAAGATCCGGTGCTCCGCGAAAAGTACAAGAAAGGCATGAACCAGTGGTGGCAGAACATTCAGCGGGAGCTGAACCCCCTCTGGACGTACATCTACAAGCTCATCGACCCGGAGACGGACTACGATATGGAAGGCTGCCTGTGGACGCTGCGCCGCCTGCCGCTGGATCTGATTTACTACCATTCCGACCTTTCCACCCGCGCCGACGTCGTCAAGGAAGAGGCGCTGGACCGCTTCGGCAAGGAGAACGTGAAGAACCTGCTGGCTCCCGACGAGCGGCGCACCATGAAGTGGAACGGCAACCCCTTTGAAATCTACTCGCCCGCCAACGGCACCTGCGAAGAATCCGGCACCATCTTCACCCTGCCCTACTGGCTGGGCCGGTATCATGGATTCTTAGTCGAGGAATAACCCGCATCCAACACCCCTGTCGCATTTTGTCGACAGGGGTGTTTTTTGCTACCGAGCGCAGATGAAAGGAGGAGATTTTGCTATGCAAAGGGCCATGGCGATAAGAATCCTTTCCCTCTTTGCCCTTGTGAGGCTTCTGTGCAGCTGCGCGGCGCAAAACGCGCCTGCGCAGAGTACCAGCAGCATGTTCGGCTTCACATCCGCATCCATGCTCCCCTATGCGGGCGAGGAAGTGCAGGCGGACATCTACCGGATTTACGAAAACCTGCCGGATGCGTTTTACCCGTACGACGATTGCCGGGGTATTGTCGTACGGCCGGGTATGGCAATACGGCCGTCGCCTGCAGCCCGAAAGGCAACTCCTTTGAAACCCTTACCGGCATGCCCCTGGCCGAGTGGCTTGCCCAGACTGTTTCAGCTCGGAGACTGAACTGTCCCAACCCCGGAGGGATTATCAACGGTACTACGCCAGTTTAAACGCCAAAGACTGGCAGGCCGCGGCCCGTTGCCAGACCAAAGAGAAACTGTTAAAGTCCCTTATCGTCAACGCTCCCGCGAAGGCGCTGTATTGCGAGCCTTACACCGACCCGACGTCTCTGCATCTTACCGTAAACAACCTGTTTTCCGCCAAAGTGCTGGGCAAGCTTATGGAGGAAAGGACGAACGCACAAGAGTCTACCATTTGGACTTGGAGCTTTGATGCAAAAACCCGCTGAACATAAACGGCAAGCAGTTTTTCCTTGTCACCATGGTGTACGAGTCTCCCCTGTCGGGTTGGCGGATTCACGAAATAGGACATTAGCCGGCCTTTCATTTTCCGACCGGACAAAATGAGCCACTCGCATGGTTTTTCCTCTCCAATATTGACAAAAAATGTATAAAACCTAAAATACAGGCTACAATAACCATGACAAACCAAATTACGGAGGTTTTACTATGCGAGTATTAGACCGCATCGCTTTAGTCCTCGTCATCATCGGGGCTTTAAACTGGGGCAGCATCGGCATTTTCAACTTCGACTTTGTACAGAAAATCTTTGGCGACGGCAGCGCCCTCTCCCGTGTCATCTTCACCCTGGTAGGTTTGGCCGGCCTTTGGTGCATATCGCTCCTGTTCCGCAACGGCGAGCACGAATAAGCCAAAAACCCCTCGCAAGGAGGGGTTTTTGGTTTGTATGTGGCAGTTTCCGTTAGTCCGTCGGATAGGCGTCCGGATTGTCGACCGGCTTAAATTCCTCGGTGACAATGCCGCCGGCCTGGCTAGGCGGCTGTGTTGCGTTGCCGGGGGAATCCGGCGCCTGGGTCTGCGGGTCTTCCAGGCTCGGGTCCCGGTTGGACGTTTCGTCCATTGGCATCAAAAGGGTGTGCATGAACCCGTCCAGGCGGGCCGAGCAGATGTCGCCGCCGATGAGCTTGTTTTTATACACCAGAAGGGTCGCCTGCACGTTCTGTTCGCCGGTGGGATAGTTTACGATTTCATATGTATACCGTGTGACCTTCTTCCCTTTGTACTTGGAAAGGTCCAGCCCCTGCTCCGTCTGCAGCTCGTTGTAGTTTTCATACACTTCGGAGAACTGTTCCGGAATCCGGACTTCCGCCACTTCCAGGGGCTTGATGTTGACTTCCCAGCCGAGGGCCGTCAGAAGGGTGATGCAGTCCTCGCTGGTGGACAGCCGGCTGTTTTTGAGCAGCTTCATCTGCTCCTTGTACGGGTCCTTGACGTTGGACGGCTTGCCCGAGCTGCCCTTGTCGCCGCCGCGGAATATAAGGATAAGCGCCACGATGACAACTACCAGGCAGACGGCAATCGTTATCAGCTTTCGTTTGTCCATTTTCGTCGAATAGATAAACATACATTTCCCTCGCTTT
>JAKPBM010000219.1 GCA_029778935.1 Bacillota bacterium
CAAGCGACGCGGGGACAACAAGAGCAACCGCGGGTTTAGCGGCACAACATAAATTTGACCCCGCCGGTATCGGCGGGGTCATTAGCTTATTATCGGTAGATATATGGGAGGGCAAAGGGATGAAACCTTCTGGCAGGAATTAAGGCATGTTGCGGCTGGCTGTTCTTTGTAAGATTGGCCCGAGTTGGACCCGACACAGTCCTCCAGCCATCACAGGCACGGTGGAGCAAGTACCTATGCGCGCAATATCGGCAGACACTTAGCGGTTAGCCGGCGACTGCAAATTATGGGCGCATTACACCGCGACAGGCCGCCTGCCCCAAGGGACAGGCGACAGCTTTTTTGTCGACGGCAGAAAATGGCGAAACTGCTTTACCAGCAGGCCAGGCACTTGACAGCCGACAGCCGGCCATTACGAAACATAAGGCCGCTTGTTAAGTGAAAGCTCTGCTGAAAACCGGCAACCGGTTATCGCTGGCATAACCAAACCGGCCGTTGGCGCATAGTCCGTAAATCCTAGACAGCTCACCGGCATCCCTAACGCAGCTGCCTATGACAGAAGCAGCTTGTCGTCGGCCTCGTCGGAGCCGCTGACCTTGCCGAACATCTCCAAAAGCTTTTCCACCGTGAGCTTTTTCTTGTCCTCACCGGAGATGTCAAGGATAATGCGGCCTTCGTACATCATGATCAGCCGGTTGCCGTGGGCAATGGCGTCTTTCATGTTGTGGGTGATCATCAGAGTAGTGAGATGATTGCGGTTGACGATTTCCTCGGTGATTTCCAGCACCTTGGCCGCCGTTTTGGGGTCCAGCGCGGCGGTGTGTTCGTCCAACAGCAGCAATTTGGGCTTTTGCAGCGTCGCCATCAGCAGGGTAAGCGCCTGCCGCTGGCCGCCGGAAAGCAGGCCCACTTTGGTGGAAATCCGGTTTTCCAGGCCCAAATCGAGGGTAGCCAGCAGTTCTTTGTAATATGCCCGCTCTTTGGAGGTAATGCCCCAGCGCAGGCCGCGGAACTTGCCCCGGCGCATGGCCAGCGCCAGGTTTTCGTCAATGCCCATACTGGCCGCCGTGCCCAGCATGGGGTCCTGGAACACGCGGCTGATGTATTTGGCGCGCTTATATTCGGGCAGGCCGGTCACGTCCAGCCCGTCGATGAGGATACGCCCGCTGTCGACAGGGAAAACCCCCGCCACGGCGTTGAGCATCGTCGATTTGCCCGCGCCGTTGCCGCCGATAACGGTAACAAAGTCGCCGTCCTGTAAGGTCAGCGACACGTTGTTCAGGGCGACCTTTTCATTGACCGTATTGGGGTTAAATGTTTTGCTCACGTTATACAGTTCAAGCACGGTCGGCACCTCCTTTGCGGCGCGAGGAGAAGAGCTTGCCCTTCCAATAGGGGATGGCGAGGAACACGGCCACCACCAAAGCGGAGAGCAGCTTCAGATAGTTGGGGTCCAGCTTCAGCCAGAGCACCGTCTGGATAACCACATAGTACAATATGGCGCCGATGACGACGCTCAGCAGCCGAAGGGCGAAGTTGCGGAAGATCCGCGAGAAAAGCACTTCGCCGATAATGACCGCCGCCAGGCCGATGACGATGGCGCCGCGGCCCATATTGATGTCCGCAAAGCCCTGATACTGGGTCAGCAGAGCGCCGGAGAGGGCGACGATGCCGTTGGAAATCATAAGCCCAAGCACTTTGTTGAAATTGGTGTTGATGCCCAGGGCGCGGGACATCTGCTGGTTGTTGCCCGTGGCGCGGATGGAGGAGCCCAGCTCCGTGCCGAAGAACCAGTACAAAATGGCGATAAGAACGCCGACGAAAATGGCGACGACGAAAATGGGCGACATATAGAACGGGCGTTTGCCCTGCAATACTTCCTGCAGATAGCGCAGAGATACCAGAAG
>JAKPBM010000230.1 GCA_029778935.1 Bacillota bacterium
AGCCCTACGGCCACGATGCTCAGAACATACACCACCAACAGCAGCAGCGGCGACAGGATCAGCGAGCGGGAGCCCCGCTTCTGCAGCCATTTGGCGCCCTTGTTGAAGACCCATAAAAACAGCACGGCGCCCATATCCACCAGCGAAGCGATTAATATCATCTGCACCCGCTTGTCGCCGGCGTACTTCGGCAGAAAAGAAATCGCCACGGCCACCAGCGCGCCCACGCGGACCAGCAGCATCACCACAAACAGCGCCTGCGCAAGCCATTTTCCGAAAGAACGTTCTTCCAGCTTCAAAATACCACCGCATTTCTCCACGTAGTCCGTGCATTGCTGCACCTATTATACCAGATTTCCACGTGTTTTGTAAACAAATGCAGAGATTGAAAAATCGTGGTTGTATTTGTGAGTGCCTTTTGATAGAATAGCAAAGGACAGGAGGCGTTACCATGTTTTTCCGGAAGCAAAAACAGTCCCAACAGGAGCAGGCCGACCTTTCGTTTCTGGTGCACAAACCCATCCAGTACGTGTCCCGCCGCGTCGACGGCGACTATGCGGAAACCATTCTCGGCAAGGACGGGTTTATCAACCTGCACGATGGGCGCATCATCATCACCTGCGGCAACCGGGTGGTGTTCGACCGGCCGCTGACCGAGCTCAAGGTGGGCGAACTGATGTCCAGAAACGGCGCTGTGTTCTCCTATACGGACGAGGAAACCGGAGAGAGAACATCCGTAATCGCCTACTACGTTTATTATCGATAGCTCTCTATCGAAATAAGGGGAGGCAAAAAGTATGGCAGAAAAACTTCGCATCGGCATCATCGGCACGGGCGGCATCGCCAGAGGCCACGCCCGCTCGTACAAGATGCTCGACAATGTGGAAATCGTCGCCGGCGCGGACATTGTTCCCGGCAAAGCCCGCGATTTCCTGGACAAACAGGATTTGCCCCACGCCAAGGCCTTTGAAGACGCGGAAACCATGCTTAAGGAAATGGAGCTGGACGCCGTCAGCGTCTGCACCTACAACCAGACCCACGCCGAATGTACCGTGGCCGCGCTGGAAGCCGGCTGCCATGTGCTTCTGGAAAAGCCCATGACCGTCACCATGGAGCAGGCGGTGCAGATATTAAAAGCCGAGAAGAAGTCCGGAAAAATCGTAACCGTCGGTTTCCAGCCCCGGTATGACCCCAACATGATCAAAATCCGCGAGATTGTCCAGTCCGGCGAGCTTGGTAAGATTTACTACGTACAGGTTGGCGGCGGCCGTCGCCGCGGCATGCCCGGCGGCACGTTTATCTCCAAAGAGACGGCCGGTGTTGGCGCTTTGGCGGACATCGGCTGCTACGCGCTGGATATGCCGCTGAACGCTTTGGGCTATCCCAAGCCGCTGACCGTTTCCGCCTCTGCCTACGACTACTTCGGCAAAAGCCCCGTCTATAACCCCCAGAACTACCAGCGGTTCGAAGTGGACGACTTTGCCGTCGCCTTTATCCGCTTGGAAGGCGGCATCACCCTCGACTTCCGCACCTCCTGGGCCATGCACATGGACACCATGGGCGCCACACTGTTCCTGGGCGACAAGGCCGGCTTGAAAGTCGCTTCCCCGCATCCCGAATCGGCCTGGGGCGGCGCATGGGACGGCACCGTCGGCCCGCTGACGCTGTACCACGACAAGTTCGGGCTTTTGGTCGAAACGCCTATCCCCTATATCCAGAACAACGTAGACCGCTTCTTTGAAAAGGTCAAAGACTTCGTCGACGCGGTCGTCAACAACCGCCCGGCTCCCATCCCCACCAGCCAAATCATCTACAACCAGGCCATCCTCTGCGGCATTATGGAATCTGCCCGTCTGGGCCGCGAAGTGGAAGTCGCCATCCCCGAAGTCTAAACGAAGGAGCGGTTTTGCATGCCTAAACAGGACAGAATCCGCCTATCCGTCTACACGGCCCACATATTCGATGAGCTGGACGAACAGCAGGTGATCGACCTGGCCGAAGCCGGTATTGACCTGCCCATTCTGGGATTTGACGGCTTCTTTTCCCTGCCGAAGGAAAAGCAGGCGTGGCTGCTGGATACATACGCCAAATACGGCATCGAAGCCATCCTATACGATCCGGCCGTCATGTCCCCGATGGAAGTCTGGGGCAGTTCCGGCGCCATGCTCTTCGACAAGGAAAAGGCCGGCGCGGCCTGGTACAAAGACCACCCCGCTTTCGCCGGCAACTCCTTTGTGGACGAGCCGGGCACCCTCCATTTTGAGAAGCTCGGCCAGACGGTGGAGGATTACAAGAAGGCCTTCCCTGGCAAAATCCCGTACATTAACCTGTTGCCCATGTACGCCAACAACAACCAGCTGACCGCCGGCGCGTGGATGGCGGATATCGCCTATTACGACACCTCCGCCATGGACTACCGCCGGTATCTGTCCGAGTATGTGCGCCTGGTGGATACGGATTACATCGGGGTGGACATCTACCCCTGCTTTACCTCCGACGGCGTCAAAACCACCTACGGCGACTACTGCAAGGCCATCGAGCTGTGCGCCGAAGCCTGCCGGGACTCCGGACGGGACTTCTGGGTCTGCGTGCAGACGTGCAGCTGGCACCCTTCTGTGCGCGAGCCGGACGAAAAGGACTTCCGCTGGCAGGTCTACACCATGCTGGCCTTCGGCGCCAAGGCCATGTTCTACTACGTCTACGCCGACCGGCCCAGGCACACCGGCACCCCCTACGGGAGAGGCCATGAGAAGCGGCCTCTGTGGCACGCCTCCAAGCGCATGGCAAAAGAGCTCATGAAGATTTCGCCGGCGTACCTTTCCTACCGCTGGGTCGGCGCCATGAAT
>JAKPBM010000232.1 GCA_029778935.1 Bacillota bacterium
GTCCCTCTACGCCATCGCCTCCGGCGGCCTGTTCGGGCTGGGCCTGGGCCAAAGCCGGCAGAAACAGCTGTACCTGCCCGAATCCCACAACGACTACGTGTTTTCCATCGTCTGCGAAGAGCTGGGCTTTGTGGGCGGCGTTTTGCTGCTGCTTCTGTTTACGGCGCTGATTCTGCGGGGCTTCTGGATTGCCATGCACGCGCCCAACAAGTTCGGCATGATGCTCGGCGTGGGCATCATGACAAAGTTTGCCATGCAGGTGCTCATGAACATCGCCGTTGTCACCAACGCCATGCCGGTTACGGGCATTTCCCTGCCCTTCTTCAGCTACGGCGGCACGTCGCTGTGTCTGCTCATGGCGGAAATGGGCGTTATGCTCAGTATCTCCAAGCAAATGCGTGTTGTGAAACGATGAAAGGCAGGTGCGTATCGTGAAAATCCTGATTGCCGGCGGCGGTACGGCCGGCCACATCAATCCGGCCATCGCAGTCGCCAAGTATATACGCACAAGAAGGCCCGACGCGGACATCCTCTTTGTAGGCGCCACAGGCGGCATGGAGGAAAAACTCGTCACCGAGGCGGGGTTCCCCCTAAAAACCTTTGCCATGCGCGGGTTTCTGCACAAAGTCACGCCCAAAGCCGTCTGGTTCAACCTGGGCACGCTAAGAAGGCTTCTTGCTTCCTTCCGGGAAGCCGATAAAATTCTTGATGAGTTTCAGCCCGATTTGGTGTTCGGCACCGGCGGGTTTGCCTGTTTTCCTCCTTTATACCGGGCCGCTAAGCGCGGCATCCCCACGGCCATCCACGAATCCAACGTCAAACCCGGGCAGACCAACAAAGTGCTGGCCCGGTACGTGGACAAAGTGCTTTTAGGCTTTGCCGACGGGGAAAAGAACTTTCCGCAGAAGAAAAAACTGCTTCACACGGGGAATCCTTTGCGGGAAGGGATGCTGTTTGTCAAAAAGAGCGAAGCCAAAAAAGAGCTGAAGCTCACCATGCCTTTGGTCTACTCCTTCTGGGGCTCTCTGGGCGCGCGGGAGATGAACAAAATCACCGCCGACCTAATGGAAATGGAAGCCAAACAGCCCAAGTGGGCCCATATCCACTCCACCGGCTCCTTCGGGTACGGCTGGATGACGGAACTGATGAAGCAAAAAGGGGTGGATTTTTCCAAAGCCACCCATATCGATATGCGCGAGTACGTCTACAACGCGCCCATTGTCATGGCGGCGGCGGATCTGGTGCTCTGCCGCGCCGGCTCCATGACCATCAGCGAGCTTTGCGCCACGGGCACGCCTTCCATCATCATCCCCTCCCCCAACGTGGCGGGCATGCACCAGCACCAGAACGCCCGCATGCTTTCCGACCGCGGGGCGGCCATTTTCATGGAAGAAAGCGAATGCACCGCGGCAAAGCTGTATGAACTTATCGATACGCTCCTAAACGACCCAGAGCGCCTGGCGGGCATGCAAAAAGCGGCGCTGGAACTGGCCGTTTTTGACAGCCGGGAGAAAATTTACGACTGCCTGATGGAACTGATGGCGGCAGGGAAAAAGAAGTAGTCTTCCCGCCCAATCCGGCAGAATATTCTTTGTTGCGGGCATCAAACTGCCGATTGCCTGTTTTTTCACAAGAATGCGCTTTCCGCCATATGATAAAGTGATGTTGCCGCTAGTATCTTTGCGGCGAATTGCTTTGGAAGGGCGTGAAGCACTAAAATGTCTCGCATTGTCGTAGAGGGGCGTCGGCGGCTGGAAGGCAGTATATCCGTGCAGACGGCCAAAAACGGCGTTTTGCCCGTTTTGGCCGCTACGATTCTGAACTCCGGAGTTACCGTCATTGAAAAGTGTCCGAAGCTGACCGACGTCGACGTTGCCATCAGCGTTCTGGAAGGATTGGGGTGCCGCGTTCACTGGGAGGGCGACAGCCTGATTGTGGACACATCCACGGCCACCGGCACGGCCATTTCCTGCGAATTGATGCACAAAATGAGATCCTCCGTGATCTTTTTGGGTTCTCTTTTGGCAAGAATGGGCCGGGCCGACATTTGCCTTCCCGGCGGATGTGAGCTGGGCGCGCGTCCCATCGATATCCACGTGAGCGCGCTGGAGAAAATGGGCGCCAAATTTACAAGCGAAGATGAAATCATATCCTGCGTTGTGACCCGTCGCACCGCCTGCGAGCTTGTCCTGCCGAAACCGAGCGTGGGCGCCACGGAGAATATCATGCTGTTTGCCGTCTCCTGCAAGGGTACCACCCGCATCATTAACGCCGCAAAAGAGCCGGAGATCGCCGATTTACAGGACTACCTGAACGCCCTTGGCTTCCGCGTCAAAGGCGCGGGAAGCCCCGTCATCGAAATCCAGGGGAAAGGCGAGCTGCCCGCTACATACGTGCGTCATCGGCCGATCCCCGACCGTATTGCGGCAGCCACCTGGCTTTGCGCCGGCGCCATCACCGGCGGCACCGTCGAGCTCCGTTCGGCGCGCCCCGAGCACATGAAGGCAATCCTCGACGCCCTGAAGGAAAGCGGGTCCTCCATCTATGTCCAGGGAGACCGGATTACGTTAATCGGTCCGCCGAGACCGAAGGCCATCCGCCGGCTGACGACGGCCCCCTTCCCCGGCTTCCCCACCGACGCCCAGCCTCTGTTCTTCGCTCTGGCCGCCGTGGCCGACGGCCGGACGTTTATCGAGGAGACCATGTTTGAAAACCGATTCAGTTTCGGCCCCGATCTGGCCCGCATGGGCGCCGGCGTGTTCATCCGGGGCAAATTCGCGGCCATCGACGGAACCACGAAGCTGACCGGCCAGCCGGTGGTCGCCAAAGACCTGCGGGGCGGCGCCGCTTTGGTGTTAGCGGGCCTTGCCGCCGAAGGGCAGACCATCGTAGACCAGGCGGAACTCATCGACCGCGGGTACGAACACATCGTAAACACCCTTTCCCTTCTGGGCGCGTCCGTCTGGCGCGACTGACTTTGGCTAAATTACGGAAGATGCAAAGTAGGTGACTTCATGGGAACCAGCAGAAAGCAAAGCGGCAAAGAAAAGGCGGTCGACCCTAATTGGGCCCCGTCCTT
>JAKPBM010000269.1 GCA_029778935.1 Bacillota bacterium
AAACGGGCGTCTGCGTGGCGTACATCCCGACGGCGGAGTCTTTGGCGGACATCATGGCCGACGTGCGGTTTATCGCCGAACTCTGCGGCGTGAAGGAAAAGGGCGAAGCGATTGTTGCCCAAATGGAAGCGAAAATCGCCGAAATCCGGGAAAAAGCTAGACAAATTCAAACGCCCAAATCCGTCTACTTTGAAGTGTCCCCCGCGCCGGACCTGTATTCTTTAGGCGGCGGCACGTATATTCACGAGATGATGGAGATTCTGGGCGCGAAAAACATTTTCGGCGGCCAGAAAGGCTGGCTCAAGGTGAGCGAGGAAAGCGTGATACTGGCCAATCCCGACGTGATTTTAACCTGCACAAACTTTTTAGACGACGCCATCGGGGAAATCCTTTCTCGCCCGGCCTGGAGCGAGGTGACGGCGGTGAAAAACGGCGCCGTGTATTACATAGACAACAACTCCTCCCAGCGCCCGTCCCACCGGGTAATCTACGCGCTGGAGGAAATGGCAAAGGCGGTATATCCGGAGATTTATGAGTAAGCAGACTTGGAAAATTGTTGCGTGCTGCCTGTTTTGCGTGCTGGTGCTGTTTATGGGCATGAGCTTAGGCAGCGCGGGCATCCGTTTGGAAACGACTGCGGCCGTCCTCTGGGAAAAACTCACGGGGGCGCAGACAGGCGCGCCCGTGGACAAGGCCCAGGCGGCGATTGTGTGGGAACTGCGCGTGCCCAGGGTTTTGCTTGCCTTTTTCGTGGGGGCGGCGCTGGCGGTCAGCGGGGTGATTACCCAGTCGGTGCTCCGAAACCCGCTGGCTTCGCCCTATACCATGGGCGTTTCGTCGGGGGCGTCGCTTGCGGCGGCGCTGTACATTACGGCGGGGGCCGCGCCGGCTCTGGCCGGGCGGATGGGGCTGCCTTTGGCCGGGTTTTTCGGCGGGCTGGCGTCCATTTTGCTGGTCATCGGCCTTGCTTCCGCTATGGACAGGCTGCTTTCGGTACATACGCTGGTTCTTACGGGCATGGTGTTTTCCCTGTTTATCAGCGCGGTGCTGACAGTGCTGTTGGTTTTGTTCCGGGAAAACTGGCAGCAGGTGTTCTTATGGCAGATGGGCTCTTTTGCCATGCGGAGCTGGGCGTATCCGGCCGTTCTGCTGCCCTTTTTGCTGATAGGAATGGCGGCGGCCGTTGCCTTTGCAAAGGAAATGGATATTCTGGCCTTCGGCGAGCAGGCGGCCATGTCCGTAGGCGTGAACACCGTGGCGGTCAAGTGGGTGCTGCTGCTGGTGTCGGCGCTTTTGGCCGGGGCGGCGGTGTCTTTGTCGGGAATTATCGGGTTTGTGGATCTGATAGCGCCCCATATGGCCCGAAGGATATTTGGCCCGGGGCACAGAGTGCTCCTCCCCATGGCGGCCCTTTACGGCGGGGCGCTGATGGTGCTGGCGGACGTGGCGGCGCGGACGGTTCTGCCGCCGCTGGAGTTGCCCGTAGGCGCGGTGACGGCGTTAATCGGCGCGCCGTTTTTCGCCGGAATCTTCATTCTGCAGCATAAACGGCAAAGGAAGGGGCAGGCATGATACGGGTGGAAAACGTAAGCGTAGACTACGGCCTGGGCGACGTGGTGCACGACCTTTCCTTTTCCGTTTCCAAAGGGGAAAAGTTTTGCATCGCCGGGCCTAACGGCAGCGGCAAATCGACGCTGGTTCAGGCGCTGGGCAGGCTCCTGCCCTACAAAGGGCGGATTTACTTTGAAGGCGAGGAAATCCGCCAGATTCCAAGGCGCAAGCTGGCGGCAAGTATGGCCCTGCTAAGCCAGATCCCCGCCTTGTATTTTGCCTATTCGGTGCGGCAGACGGTGGCCATGGGGCGGTATCCCCACGTAAAGGGGCGCCTTTCGGGCTTGTCCAGGGCGGATTGGGACGCGGTGGATGCCTGCCTGGAGCAGATGGGGATTTTGGACATTGCCGACCGGCCCATCACGCAGATTTCCGGCGGCCAGCTGCAAAGAACGCTTTTAGCCCGGGTGTTCGCCCAGTCGCCGAAGGTAATCTTGCTGGACGAGCCGCTCAATCACCTGGACCTTGCCTGCCAGGTAGAGCTTTTGGAGCATCTGGAGTATTGGCAAAAGGAGACGCAGGGCGTAATCATCGCCGTATTCCACGATTTGAATCTGGTGCGCCTCTTTGCCGACCGGGTGCTGCTGCTGGACAGCGGGCGCATGGCGGCGCTGGACGAATGCGGCAAGGTGCTGGCCGGCGAAACGGTCAACCGCGTATTCGGCATGGACGTTTCCTCGTGGATGCGGAGCGCGCTTGCAAAATGGGAAAAAATTTAGTTTCATGCCGAACCGAGCCAAGGAACTGGTGGACGAAGGCATCCCGAAGGAAGAGGCTCTGAAAATGGCCAGGGATTATATGGAGACCATGAAGTCCATCGTCGACGACTACAGCCGGCAGATTGCCATCAACGGCAAGTAGGGGGAAGCCTATGACGGCAGTGCGGTTTGTCTTGTTTGGCCTTCGGCTGCTTTTCTACCTGCTGTTTTCCCCGTTTATACTCCTTTGGGTGGTTGGGAGAGCCCAGTACTGCCGGATGCGGATGATCCGGTCCATGACCCGGGAGGGAATGCCCAGATAGTTTGCCAGGGAAATCGCCAAAGACGTGAAATTTGTAAAACTGTTTCATAAAATTGTCGCATAAGCAAAGCCCGGCGAATTTCGCCGGGCTTTGTTATTAAAAACAATTGCGCTGCGCAAAAGAGTGCATTACAATAGTAAAAGAAAAGTTTCGGTAACAAAAATGTAAAAGGTTGCCGTATCCTTTTGGGAAAGGAGGAAAGGGTATGGAATGGCTTGCCAAGCTTACGACCGAAGCGGGGCTGGAATCCCTTTTGGCCGAGCCGAGCGAGCGGCTTGTGGCCGACATGGCCCGCATTCATGGGAGCATTATGGTGCTGGGCGCCGGCGGGAAGATGGGGCCGTCTTTGTGCCGCCTGATCCGAAACGCCGACAAAGCCGCAGGCATTTCCCGCGAGGTCATCGCCGTGTCGAGGTTTTCCAATGCCCAGACCGCCAGAGAGCTGGAGGAAGCGGGCGTGCGGGTGATATCCCTCGACCTGTTGGAATACGACAGGCTGCACTTTCTGCCCGACGCGGAAAATATCCTTTATATGGCCGGGCGCAAGTTCGGAACGGCGGAGGACGCGCCCGCCACCTGGGCCATGAACGCCGTTGTGCCTTCCTTTGTGAGCCGGCGTTTTGCCGGGGCCAGCATCGTGGTGTTCTCCTCGGGCAACGTCTACCCTCTGGTGCATCTGGCCCGGGGGCTGGACGGGTGCACGGAGGAGGTGCCGCCGCAGCCGGTTGGCGAATACGCCATGAGCTGCCTGGCAAGAGAGCGGATTTTCCAGTACGCCGCTGAAAATTACGGCACCAAAGCGCTCATTTTCCGCCTGAATTACGCGGTGGATATGCGCTACGGCGTGCTGTACGACATCGGGGAAAAGGTATATGCCGGGAAACCCGTTTCCTTAGCCATGCCCTACTTTAACTGCATCTGGCAGGGGGATGCTAACGAAATGGCCATACGGGCGCTTTTGCATACGGGCAGCCCGGCGAAAATTCTGAACGTGACGGGGCCGGAAACCGTGTCTGTGCGGGTGGCGGCGGAGAAGTTCGGGCAAGTTTTCGGCCGCGCGCCTGTCTTTGCAGACGAGCCGGGGGATACGGCGCTGCTGAGCGACGCGAATAAGGCGCTGAAGCTGTTCGGTTATCCCGAGTATACCGTGGACGATCTGATTGAAATGCAGGCGACATGGATTCTCAACGGGGGCAGGGGGCTGGGCAAGCCCACCCACTTTGAAGTGCGGGACGGGGTGTACTAAATGGGCGGACAAAAAGCCTTGGCAAAACTTTCGGAAGGGGCATTTCTGCCCGCCATGCCTTTGGCATTGGGCCCCGACGGGCGCTTTGACGAAGCGGCCCAGCGGCGGTTAATCCGGTATTACCTGGCGGCGGGGGCCGACGGGCTGGCCGTGGCCGTACATACGACCCAGTTTGAGATACGGAAGCCCGAATATAACCTTCTGCGGCCGGTTCTTGCCTTGGCGGCGGACGAACTGGCGCAATATGAAAAGCGGACGGGGAAAGTAACCGTCAAAATCGCCGGTGCCTGCGGGCCGATAGAACAGGCGGTGGCGGAGGCGGAGCTGGCCAAAACCCATGGGTATGACGCCGTGCTGCTCAGCCCCGGCGGGCTGGCCGACAAAACGGAAGCGTATCTTTTAGAGCGCACGGCGGCGGTGGCGAAGGTGCTGCCCGTGATGGGGTTTTATCTGCAGACGGCCGTCGGCGGGCGGCGGTTATCCTTTGAATACTGGCAGAAACTCTGCGACACGGAGGGCGTCGTGGGCATCAAGTGCGCCTCTTTCGACCGGTACACGACCACGGAGGTCGTGCGCGCGGCAGCCTTGTCCGGCCGGGCGGAGCAAATTGCCCTCTACACGGGCAACGACGACCATATCCTGCTGGATTTGCTGACCACCTACCGCTTCGAAGGGCGGGAAAAGCGCTTTGTCGGCGGGTTGCTGGGCCATTGGGCCGTGTGGACAAAGCCGGCGGTGGAGCTGTATCAGAGGGCGAGGGCCGGCGAGCTGTCGCCGGAGATGCTGACGCTGGCGGCACAGGTGACGGATATGAACGCCGCCCTGTTCGACGCGGCGCATAATTTTGCCGGCTGCATCGCGGGGGTCAACTGGGTGCTGTACCGGCAGGGACTGCTTGCCTCGCCTTTGTGCCTGAACCCTTCGGAAACGCTTTCCTTAGGGCAGGCGGAGGAAATTGAGCGGGTGCGCGCTTGGTACCCGCATTTGACAGACGACGATTTTGTGGCGGATTTTCTGGCCGGGGAGGGGATAGGATGAGCTATCTGGAAAAAGCCAAAGGCATCTTGCCTGAACTGGTCGGGTTCCGCAGAACACTGCACGCCATGCCCGAAGTGGGGAAAGATTTGCCAGAGACGGCGGCGTTTTTGGAAAGGAAGCTGGCCGAAATGGGCTATGCGCCCAAGCGGCTGACCCCTTGCGGCATTGTGGCGGAAGCGGGGCGCGGGCCGGTCTTTCTGCTGCGGGCGGATATGGACGCTTTGCCCGTAAAGGAGGAAAGCGGGCTGCCCTTTGCCTCGGAAAACGGCTGCGCCCACGTCTGCGGGCATGATTTGCATATGGCCATGCTGTTAGGCGCGGCGAAGCTGCTGAAGGAGAAGGAGGAAACGCTAACTGGCACGGTGCGCTTCATGTTCCAGCCCGACGAGGAAGGCATGTCCGGCGCTTTGGACATGATTGCCGCGGGGGTGCTGGAGCAGGCGGAAGGGGCGCTGGCGCTGCACGTGATGCCGAATTTGCCCTGCGGGGCGGTGGCCGCTTCGGCAGGGCCGGTGATGGCGTCCCAGGACCGGTTCCGGTTGATCGTGACGGGCAAGGGCGGACACGGGGCGCGGCCCGAGGAAACCTTCGACCCGATCAACGCCGCGGCCCATGTGTATCTTGCGTGGCAGGAGATACTGGCCCGGGAGGTCAGAAGCACCGACCCGGCGGTGGTCACCGTCGGCAGCTTTCACGCGGGCCGCGCGGCCAACGTCATCCCCGAAACGGCGGTGCTGGAAGGCACCGTGCGCACGTTCCAAAAGGCAACGAAGGAGTTTGTCAAACGGCGGCTTTCCGAAATCGCGGAAGCGACGGCGGCGGCCTTCCGGGCGAAAGCGGATCTTACCTTTTACGGCGACATCCCTGCCGTGGTCAACGACCCGGGGCTGACGGACCTGCTTGTTAAGCGGCTGAAAGCGGCGGGAATAGAGGTTATCCCCTGGGAAAAGGACACCATTTCCGAGGATTTTTCATATATTACCGAGCGCGTGCCGGCGGCCATGTTCTTTCTGGGCACCGGCGAAACGGAAAACGGCGCGGGGCTGCACCATCCGAAAGTGCGGTTTGACGAAAACGCCCTTGCTTTTGGCGCGGCGGCGCTGGCGGAAGCGGCGGAAGGGTGGCTGGCCGTCCGGGCGGGGAAGTAGGCAAAGCCGGCAAGACAAAGGTCAACGGGGTTTGGATAAGCGGGATGACTTCCAAGTCACTAAAAATGTAATTGGGCGGCTGGGTATGAGTTTTGGCGGCCAGCAGCCGGCTGTCCGGACGGCGGAGAAATAGGGGAATAGGGCGTTACGGAGCGGCGAGAGCCGCCCTGTGGCACTATAAACCATGCGTATTGCCGAGATAAAGCGCCACAAATTACCGTGCGGCCGCCAAAATGCAGTCGGCCGCCCGGTTAGAACGGGTCACACCCGGCAAAGGAGGGGTAATATGCGGCGGATTCTTCTTTCTGCGCGCTATTACGAACAGTTCGGCGCCGACTATTCCCTGCCTGTACCCGGGGAGGGGTACGGCGGTTGGAAGCAGGAAATACTCCCGCTGGATTTGGACAAAACGGCGGTGGTCGTCATGCATGCCTGGGACGTGGGCACGCCGGACGAAAACCCCGGCGTGTATGACGCTTGCGAGTATATCCCCCGCTCCATGGAGATATGCCAAAAGGTGCTGCCGCCGCTGCTGGCGGCGGTGCGCAGGGCCGGCGTGAAGCTGTACCATGTCGTCGGCGGGGGCGATTACTATAAGGAACTGCCCGCGTACCGGGAAACGGCGGCGCTGGCAGGCTGCGAGCCGCCTGTGCAAAGAGTGAAAGCGGGTGAAACTGCTCGGGAGCTGCAGCGTTTCCGAGCCGAAAACGTG
>JAKPBM010000280.1 GCA_029778935.1 Bacillota bacterium
GCTGAGTGCGGCCAAGGGCGAAGACTACGTCTGCGGCGAAAACGGCAACCTCCTCTCCGGCGGCGAAAAACAGCGCCTGTCCATCGCCCGCGCTTTGCTGCAGGAAGCTCCCGTGCTGCTGGTGGACGAAGCGACGGCTGCGTTAGACGCCAACACCGCCTACGAAGTGTCCAGCGCCATCCTCTCTCTGGACGGCGTGACCCGTATCGTCGTCACCCACCGCATGGAGGAAGGCCTGCTGCGGCAGTACGATAAAATCTACGTCCTCCGCTCGGGCAGACTGGCGGAAGCCGGCACCTTTGAGGACCTGATGGCGCAGAAGGGCCTGTTCTACTCCCTGTACACCGTTTCACAAGGCTAAAATAAAAGATCCCGGGAGAAATCCCGGGATTTTTAAATATGCAAGCCTTTTGACATGGCCGGCCAAAGCATCTTGGCGTCGATTTCACAAGGTCAGCCCCGGCAAATATAGCCTGTTTTCCCTGACCATCCGAAGGTACGCCCGCATGCCGTCTTCTTCCTCCCGCCGATACGTAAAGCCGAATCGGTCGGCCACCGCCAAAGCCAGCGTGTGAAATAGACCGCACATGGCGTCGACGGCGGACCAGACGTCCTCATACCGCCCGCCCGAGTAGGTGGCGGCGTACAGGGCGTACATCTCGGGCGGAAGGAATTTCTTGAAATATTTGCCGTATTTCCCTGTGGAAAGGCAATACCCGTGGCGAGCGCCAATGTACCAGTTCATCATGTCGTGCAGCTGCGGCCGCACAACGCTGTTCAGCATGTGCATGGCATAGGGCAGCTCGTCCCGCGCGATTCCTTTGGCCACGTTGTTGAGGCACCACCAAAACTCGTTGCAGCAGGAGTAGTAATCCAAAGGCGTCGGCGGCCGAATATGCCAGCAATGGTCGCTATGCGCGGGCAGCGGCGGCAAAAAGCCTTTGCCGCCGTCCTTGTCCAAAAGCGCGACGGCTGGCTCCCCGTTGTCCACATACGGGCGGCCGTCGACGGTCAGGTCGACGCGGTTGCCGTCGGGAAAGAGCATCAGATAGACAAAAGCGCCGGTTCCCTCCGGGTTTCGCATGGCCTCCGGCATCTGCATAATCAGGGGCTTGCCGAAGCACACTTCCGCCCAGGCGGGGTTGTTGTAATAGGGCGCCATGTCCGTCACAAAGAAGACGACGTCGTAATCCTGATAGACGTCTTTGGGCGCGGCGGGATTTACCCGGGAGCCGGTAAGAAGCGCCGCTCGAATACGCTCGTCCCTTTGGGCGACGCCAAGAATTAATTCCAGCATTTCCTTCTCGCTTCGCATAGCGCTTTTCCCCTTCCCCGGCGTTTTCTACTCTCTGCCATACGGCCGCCCCGCCGCCACGCGCCTATTAACCTTCAGGCATCAATACCACGGCGCTTGGCCGGCCCACACGCCCTCGTGTGGCAAAACTCGGGCTTTTCCGGCTTCCATGGCAAATCCATCGTCGTTTTCCAGTCGCTTTCCAAGCGACGCCGTGCCGGGATACGCGCGATTTTCTCCCGGGATGAACGGACAATAAGCGGAGCGCATTTCTCTTGTCGCCTACAATCCTGCTCCGATCTTAACGGCTGTCTTGAACCATTGCGCAGGAGCGCGTTTCCCCCGTCCGCCCAAAATCCAACCCCGCGCTTTCGCACAGGCGGCGGGCGCAAACCCGGCGTTTCCCTTTTGCCCGCTGGGGCGCCCTGCGTTTGCATATGCGCCAAAAACACGCCCCGGGGCTTTTGGCAAACCGGCAACACCGGCGTCTTTCCGCCGTCGCCGCCTTTGCATCGCCCGATTACTCCCGCCGTGCCTTACTCCGCAAACAGCTCGTCGGTGAAATACGCGTTGGTATCGGCGCAGCGGCCTTTTTCGTCCATTACCGTAATGCGCACCCAGTTGTCGTCGGGGCACACGTCAAACGCGGCCTTTGTAATTTTCTGCCCGTTCTGGCCATGGAGCTTGTCGGGCCGGCGGCAGCCCTTGGAGCAGATAATGCGCACCGCTTCGGAGCACTCCACGTGGATTTTCCCGTCCTCAAACCAAAGGGCGTGAATCTCCGGCCCGAAGGAAGCGTAGAAATGCCCCTGCTCCAGCGCCTTGGTAACCGCGCGGTACTCCAGTTTTTCTGCCCGGATCATGGTAAACCCGCCGCAGGCGTCCCACTCCTCCGTTCCCTTGGGGAAGCTGTTGTGGTTGTCGTCGGTGGCCACGGCGTACACTTTCCGCCCGGCAAACAGAAAATCCTCAAACACCCGCGGGTTGTACTCGGCGCAGCCGTCCACCTTGTAGCTGGCGTTGTTGTATATTTCCCTGGCGTGGATGTCCTGATAGCGGATATAGTCGGGATATCTGTCAAAAGACCAGGTGGGATGGCAGTAGATGACGAAGAACCCCTTTGCCCGGCAGGTGTTTATCATCTTGTTGATGCATTCCTCGTCGTAGACGCGCTCAAAATCCGGCTCGTTCTCGTCAAAGCGGATTTTGTCCAGAAACTTTTTCGCGTTGCCCCAGATGTACTTGGAACGATGGTAGCAGGGCTGGTCGAGATTGTCCGGCTCCAGCGCGATGGCGCACATGTGGAAGTCCCTTTCCAGCTGCCGTTTGCCGTCGCCGCGGTGCTCGTGGATAGCCAGCTCAATGCCGGTCAAAGGCAGAAACGCCTCGTCTGCCAGCTCCGGATGGGGCACCATGATTTCATGGTCCGTAAACGCCACCACCGAGTAGCCCTGGGCCATGTACTCTTCCTTGACCTGTTCCGGCGTCAGGTTGCCGTCGGAAAGGGTCGTGTGGCAGTGCAGGTTTGCCTTATAAAACTTGCCTTCTTTGGGAAGCAGGTACTTTTTCATATTTTCACGCTTCTTTCCATCGATATAGCACAAAATTCATATTATCAGAAGCAAACACCCTTGTCAAGAAACCTTCCTTGCGTATTTTTTCGCCGCGTTGACTTGTCCTTTCTTTCATGATACACTGGGTCTGACAAGCCAATCTTACCAAACTATGGTTAGGACGGGATTTTCATGAAACTAAAAGCCTACCACAAATCGCTGGAATTTTTGCACGTGGGCACCCTGCCCCCCAGGGCCTACTTCATCCCCTACACAGACCCCGCCGACGCCCGCAAAGGCTACCGGGACGCTTCCCCCCTGTTTTACAGTCTTTCCGGCGTGTGGGACTTCAAATTTTTCTCCTCCTTTGAGGACGTAAGCGAGGACCTGTGCCAAGCCGGGCTGGATAACGTCGAGCATGAGACCATCGACGTGCCCAGGTGCTGGCAAAACTACACCGACCGCGGCTACGACTCGCCCCTCTACGTGGACCAGGAGTACCCCTTCCACTTCGACCCGCCCCACGTGGCTGACGAGAACCCCTGCGGCCTTTACAGCCGCCACTTTACGCGCCCCGAAGGCGAGAAGCTGTATCTGAACTTTGAAGGCGTCTCCTCCTGCTTCTACGTGTGGGTCAACGGCCGGTTCGTCGGCTACAGCCAGGTTAGCCACTGCACCAGCGAGTTTGACATCACCCCCTTCTGTAAAGAGGGCGACAACCTCTTAACCGTGCTGGTCGTCAAATGGTGCGACGGCACCTACCTGGAAGACCAGGACTTTTTCCGCCTAAACGGCATCTTCCGCGACGTGTACATCCTTTGCCGCCCCGAAAAGCACCTTGCCGACTTCTACGTGCGGCAAAGCGTCTCCGCCGATTTAAAACGGGCCGACATCTGCGTCGAACTCACCAAGGAAGGCGCGTTTGACGTTGCCTGGAAACTGCTGGATCCGAAAGGAAACGAAGTCGCTTCCGGCGCCGAACCCGGCGATACAATCCGTATCACCGTCGAAAACCCTTTGCTATGGAGCGACGAAACGCCGAACCTCTACTCGCTGGAGCTTGCGACCCCCGGCGAATACATCGTTTCGAAAACAGGCCTGCGGCGCATTGAGATTGTCAACGGCGTGGTGCTTATCAACGGCGCCAAGGTAAAGCTGCGCGGCATCAACCGCCACGACAGCCACCCCACTTTAGGCTATGCTACCCCGCCGGAGCACATGCTGCTGGATTTGAAACTGCTCAAGGAAGCCAACGTCAACGCCATCCGCACGTCCCACTACCCCAATGACCCGCGGTTTTTGGAATACTGCGACAAGTACGGCTTCTGGGTCGTCAACGAAGCCGATTTGGAGTGCCACGGTGCGGGCTTTGAGTACCGGGGCAACGCCTACCAGGGCGCGTGGAGCTTTGAGCGCTGGGCGTCTGCCATGTCCGACAACCCCGACTGGGAGGAATCCTACGTGGACCGGGCGGCCAGACTCTTTGAGCGGGACAAAAACCGCGGCTGTGTCGTCATGTGGTCGCTGGGCAACGAATCGTCCATCGGCAATAACCACCGCTCCATGCGCAAATACATCAAAAACCGCATGCCCGACGCTATAATCCACTACGAAAACGCCTACATCGAGTTCAAGCACAAGCCGAGAAACGAGCCTTTCGACGACATTTCCGATGTGGAAAGCCGCATGTACGCCAGCCCCGAGTACATCGAGAAGTACTTCGACGAGCACCTTTCCGATAAGCCCTTCTACCTCTGCGAATACGTCTGCAGCTCCTCCACCGGCCAGGTGTACGAGTACTGGGATCTGGTGGAGAAATACGACGGCTTCTTCGGCGCCCACATCTGGGAGTTCACCGACCACGCCGTGGACATCGGCGGCGGCCGCTACACCTACGGCGGCGACTTCGGCGAGCTGCCCAACAGCTACATCAGCTGCGTCGACGGCCTGGTCCACCCCGACCGCAAGCCCCGCCCCGGCTACTACGACATGAAAAAGGTCTACCAGACCTGGCACACCGAATACAAAGACGGCGCCGTCACCATTACCAGCCGCCGGAAGTTCACCTCGCTAAACGATTTGGAGCTTGTCTGGAAGCTGGAATGCAACGGCAAAACGGCGGCTTCCGGCCGGGAAACTCTGGATATCCTTCCCGGCGAAAGCAAGACTTTCCGCCTGTTTGACCCCGCCATCGCCTACGGCGACGCTTTTTTGACGCTTAGCTTTGTCAACCGCTGTGATTCCGGCCTGATTTCCGCCGGGTTTGAGCAGGGTTTTGACCAGTTCCAAATCAGCAAAGCGACACCGAAACCGCTTGCCGCGGCCAAACACAGGCCCGTTCTGACCGAGGGCGACCGGTATGTCCGCGTCCAGATCGGCGAAACGGTGTACAGCTACGACAAGGCTTACGGCCGCCTGTTCTCTATCCGCGTCAACGGCAAAGAGATGCTTGCCTCCCCTGTGGGACTGTGCATTTATCGCCCCATGATCTATAACGACCGGACGCCTTTCTTCAAAACCCACCTCTGGTTCCATGCCGCGTTCCAGAAAACCTTCGGCGTGGAAACGAACGTCGAACCCGACGGCACGGTAACCGTATCCGCCCAGATCGGCTTTGGCGCTCCCTCCGCCCCGACGCTAATCCGCGGCACGTCCATCTGGCAGTTCGCGCCCGACGGCTCCGCCTTCTTCCGCTTTGAAGGGAATTGGCGGGACAAGGTGGACAAACTGCCCAAAATCGGGCTGGAGTTTATGATGCCCGAGGGCTTCGAGTACGTCCAGTACTACGGCCACGGGCCGATTGAAGCCTATGTGGACCGCCACCGCTCCTCCAAAGTCGGCCACTACCGCACCACCGTCACCGACATGTATGAGCCCTACGTGAAGCCGCAGGAGTGCAGTTCCCACTATGGCACCTTGTGGGCTTCGGTGTACGACGAACTGGGCCGGGGCCTGCTCTTTGCCCCCTACGGCGAGGGCAGCGAGCTTTGCTTCAAGGCGCTGCACTTTACCAACCGCCAGATTGACGAAACGGCCCACTCCTGGGAGCTGGAGCCGTTGAAGGAAACCGTCGTCAGCCTGGACTACCGCTACAACGCCCTGTCGGGCACCGACCGGATCGCCGCCAAAACGCCGGGGTATTACCTGAACGAGAAAACGCTGTCCTTTGGTTTCCGCATCAAGCCGGTGCAGATGGGCGCTGTCGACCCGTTCGAGGAGATTAACAGGTAAGCGTCCTTCGGCCTGCCTTGGCCGGCCCGGGAAGGCTGCTGCAAGGGGTATCCAGGCCGGCTGACTCCGGCTATATTGAGGGGGCATTGTTAGCGGCAGGCGGGCACCAGCCGGCAAGGCCCGCAGGAAACATGACGGGCAAACTCTCCACCGATTGGCAGGCAAGGCTACCGCCGGTTTGCAGGCAAGCCCTCCACCGGTTGGAAGGTAATCCTCCTGCCGGTGCGTGTGGTCATCGCAGGTTAAGCAGATCATGCTATCGCTCGTCAAGCATGTAAGCCCCCTGCTGGCAAGCAAGGCTGTCGCTCGTTAAGAATATAATCTCCTTGCTGGTAAGCTAGCCCTTAGCCGGTAGGATGACACAGCCCCCTGCCGGCGGGCAATGCCGCCGCTCTAGTATCAGGCAGACCGTTCTTAACGATCCGGGGCTTGTCCCTGACTGGCAGGCAAGGCCATCGACGGCTGCGCAGGTCAGCGGGTAAGCCCGCCGCACGCTTAGCAGACAAGCCCGCCGCTAACGCCCCTTCGCGCTGCCCCGCTTGGATGGCCGCCCGCAGCGAACGGGCAGCCGGCCCGCCGCCGGCCGGTTTACGCATGTGCAAACCTTTGAGCTGTGAACGTGCCCCACTGGACTGACCGGCCTGAAACGGCTTGCGGAATGTGCCAAAGCCGCCCGAACCTAACCGTGTTAACGGAAAGAACCTTCCCAAACGGGAAGGTTCTTTTTACAGCAAGTTTCTTCCTCGCATCGGCCGCCGTCGCCGCAACACATTAAGAGCCTTTCTAACCGGGAATTGTCTGTTCTTTCGCCCGTTTCT
>JAKPBM010000068.1 GCA_029778935.1 Bacillota bacterium
CCGTCACCGTGCTGTCCGAAGGGTTAAGCGAGGAGGAGGAAGCCTTGCTGGCCTACTTTGCGGACCGGTACGGCTGGACGCTGGCACGGCGGGGCGGGCGACATTGCGAAATGCATCCGAATATGCTACAATAAGCCTTGTTAACTAAGGAAAAACAGGTGCCATATGGAAAAGAATGGGATTCCTTACCAGTTTGCCGACAGAATCGGCTCCTTAGCGCCTTCGGCCATCCGCGAAATTTTAAAAGTGACCCAGGATCCGACGGTGATCTCCTTTGCGGCGGGCAACCCGGCCGCTTTTGCCTTTCCCGTCGAGCAGATCCGGGAAATTTCGGCCAAACTGCTGGAAACGTCCGCGGAGCAGGCGTTGCAGTACGGCGTTTCCGAAGGCTACGGCCCCTTGCGGGAGCAGACGAAAGAGCGCATAAAGCGCAAATTCGGCCTGGGCACGGAAAAGGACGAGCTGATTATCACCTCCGGCGGGCAGCAGGCGCTGGAGCTGACGGCGAAAGTGCTCGGCAACGAAGGGGACGCGGTCATCTGCGAAAACCCGAGCTTTGTAGGCGCGTTGAACGCCTTCCGCTCCTACGGGCTGAAGCTTTTGGGCGTGCCCGTAGAGGAAGACGGCATGGACGTTTCCGCCGTGGAGAAAATCCTGGCCGAAGGCCGTCGCCGCATCGCCTTTATTTACACCATTCCTACATATCAAAACCCCACCGGACGGACCATGAGCCTTGCCAAGCGCAAACGGCTGCTGGAACTGGCGGAAAAGTACGACGTCGTAATTTTGGAAGACAGCCCTTATGTAGAGCTTTCCTACGACGAAACGCCGCCTCCGCCCATTAAGGCGCTGGATACCGACGGCCGGGTGGTGTACGCCGGGTCGTATTCGAAGGTGTTTTCGCCGGGTATCCGGGTGGGCTTTGCTTTGGCGGCAAAACCCGTTATTTCCAAGCTGGTGGTGGCCAAACAGGTGTCGGACGTGCATACGAACCTGTTTTTCTCCATGGTTTTGTCCCAATATCTTGAAAAATACGATTTGGACGGGCATATTGCCTTTGTCTGCCGAGAATATAAGAAAAAACGGGACTTTATGCTTTCCCGCGCCGAGAAGTACCTTGCCGGCGTAAGCGTGTCCAAACCCGGCGGGGGGCTTTTCCTCTGGGGCGAGCTGCCCGAAGGCTTTGACGGCTTCGAACTCTGCCGTATTGCTTCGGAAAAGAAGGTGGCCGCCGTTCCGGGCAGCGCCTTTTTAACCGACGAAACGAAAATTTCCAACGGGTTCCGCCTGAATTTCTCCCTGCCTACGGAAGAACAGATCGAAAAGGGCATGGCCATTCTGGGGCAGGCGGTGGAAACTTTGTTGCGGAAATAACATAAAGGAGTGCGTTTTTTATGGAAACAAACGCCAAAAAACCAACGCTTTTCAGCGGAATCAAGCCCTCCGGCTATCTGACGCTGGGCTCTTACCTCGGCGCCATTTCCAACTGGCTCCGCTTTGTGGACGACTACGACAGCATTTTCTGCAT
>JAKPBM010000308.1 GCA_029778935.1 Bacillota bacterium
CCAGTCAAGGACTTCCCAGAAGGCCTTGATATACTCGGCGCGGAGGTTTTTATATTTCAGGTAGTAGGCGTGCTCCCACACGTCGATGGCCAGGATGGGGATCAGGCCTTTACCTTCCATGAGGGGGTTATCCTGATTGGACGACGAGGAAGCGTGGAGTCTGCCTTCCCGGTCTACCGAGAGCCACGCCCAGCCGGAGCCGAAGCGGGTGGCGGCCAGGTTGGATAACTTCTCTTTCAAAGCGTCCAGACTGCCAAAGTCGGCGTTGATCCGCTCGGCCAGCTCGCCCGTCGGCGCTTTTTTGGGATTAGGGGAAAGGGTGCCGAAGTAGAGGTTGTGGTTGTAGAATCCGCCGCCGTTGTTGCGGACCGCGGTGCGGAGGGATTCGTCTTCAATGACCTGAAGATTGCTTAACACGTCCTCAATGGCGTTGTCGGCAAGGTTGGGGAGTTTTTCGATGGCGGCGTTGAGGTTGTTGGTGTAGGCGGCATGGTGCTTGGAATAGTGGGTCACCATGGTGAGTTCGTCGATATAAGGCTCCAGCGCGTTGTAGTCATATTTCAATTCGATTTGCTTGAACATTTTCATTCCTCCCTAAACGGGTAGTATACGGACATTTGTAACATTTATGCGGTTGGCAGGTTCGATTGTTTTTCCAGAGAGTTTGTGCTCTCTAACTGTGTCTATATAATACTATACTAAAATGGTAATGTAAAGCGGCAGAATCCACAAAGATGAAAATTCTTACCCAAAGAAACTATACAAAATTGATATACATTACCAGTAAAGGGAAAAAAGGGAAACCCCTGCGGGCGATGTGCCCGCAGGGGTCGAAAGGAGTGTGTGTATTTTTGCCTTATTTAATAAGGGCAAGGATGACAAAGTTGGCGATGAACAGCAGGGTGGAAACCCAGAGAACGGGGTGGATGTCCTTGATCTCGCGCTTGCAGATCTTGACGATGCAGTAGAAGATGAAGCCGGCGGCAATACCGTAGGAGATGCTGTAGCAGAACGCCATGAAGATGCCGGCGAAGAAGGCGGGGATGGCGACATCCAGTTCGTCCCACTTGATTTCCGCAAAAGCGCTGAGCATCATGACGCCGACGATGATCAGGGCCGGAGCCGTGGCGACGGCGGGGATGGTGCTCACGAGGGGAGCGAAGAAGGCGCTGACGGCAAAGAGAATCGCAACAACCACGCTGGTCAGGCCCGTGCGGCCGCCCGCGCCGATGCCGGCGGCGGATTCCACGTAGGTAGTGGTGTTGGACGTGCCGAAGATGGCGCCGATGGAAGTGGCGACGGAGTCGGCGAACAGAGCGCGGTCCATCTTGGACTTAAAGCCGCGGCTCTCGGCGAGGGCCTTCTGGTCGGCGGCGGAGAAGATGCCGGACTTCAGGCCGGTGCCGATAAAGGTGCCGATGGTGTCAAAGGTGTCGGACAGGCTGAACGCGAAGATGGTCATCAGAACCAGCGGCAGTTTGGACAGGTCGGTAAACAGGGAGGGCAGGCCTTCGGAAGTGAAGATGACGCCGAAGGTGGTGGGCAGATCAGCCAAGGCATCCTTAAAGGAGATGGCGTCGCCGATTTTTGTTACGCCCATGGGGATGCCGAGCAGCGTCGTGGCGATGATGCCGAGGAAGATGGCGCCGCGCACCTTCAGGATCAGGAGAACGACGGTGATAATCAGGCCGATCAGAGCGAGAATAACGGCTTTGTCGTTGAACTCAACCAGACCGGGAACGATGGAAGAGTTGGCAATCACCGTGCCGCTGTCCAGCAGGGTGTAGGTGTCGGGGTCGGCGGTGAAGTTCAGGAAACCGGCGTTTTTAATGCCGATGTAGCCGATGAAAATGCCGATGCCGCCGCCGATGGCGTGCTGCAGGCTTTCGGGGATGGAACGGATGATGTGCTTGCGGACTCTGGTAACGGTGATGGTGATGTTGATCAGGCCGCACAGGAACACCATGGACAGGGCCTGCTGCCAGGTGAAGTTCAGGCCGAAACAAACAGTGAACACGAAGAAGGCGTTCAAACCCATGCCGGGAGCCTGCGCATACGGGACGTTCGCGAACAGGCCCATAACCAACGTGCCGGCGATCGACGCGATAATGGTGGCAAGGAAGACCGCACCCCATTCCATACCGGCCTGGGAAAGCATGTTCGGGTTAACGATGATAATGTACGCCATGGCGAAGAACGTCGTCAACCCGGCAATGACTTCCCGAGAAAAGGTGGTGCCGTTCTCTTTGAGCTTGAAGAATTTCTCCATCTTGTCTCCTCCTATAATTCTGTCTTGCAAGATTTCGCAAAAGCTGTCAACTCTGCAATTTTGGCACCGTTGTTATGGTATTTGTCGGCACGTTTTTGGCAGAAAATTTGACGCCCTTGCGCCCGTGACAGGTTAATTATATCACAATTTTAATATTGGGACAAGCAGATACATCTCGTAAACATTGCAAAAACAATAAAAATACAAAATGAGAAAATTCGAGAAAAATCGAGTTTACTTGTTGAACATGCTTGAAAGGGGAGTGGGGTTGGGATATAATGGTAAACACGATACAACCTGCGCCCAAAAGGGGGAATATGGATGTTTTTGCAAGCGGAACTGGCCGAACGCAACCTTCCTCCGCTGAAAAGCCGAAGCGAAATGCTTTCCATATTGGAGGAGTACATCTACGGCAAAACGCCGGAAGCCGCCGCCGTTTCCGTCGAGGTGACGAAAGAACTGCCGAAGGCTTTGGGCGGGCTTGCCAACTGGAAAAAAATCACAGTATCCTTCGACACGCCCAAAGGAAGATATTCCTTTCCGGCGGACGTGCTGACCCCCAACGGGGTGGAGAAGCCGCGGCTCATGGTCCATATCCAGTTTCATAAGGAGTTTTCCGACCGGTTTTTCCCCGCGGAGGAGATTTTAAGCACCAAAACGGCGCTGGCGCTGTTTGACTACCAGGCCGTCACTTCCGATGACGGGGACTTTTCCAACGGCCTGGCCGCCCATTTTGAGAGGGGCGAGGGCGACTCCGTCGGGAAAATCGGCCTGTGGGCCTACGCCGCAAGCCGCCTGCTGGACGCGCTGCTGCTGCTTGGCATCGACGGCGGCGGGCACGTGGGTGTCGCGGGCCATTCGAGGCTTGGCAAAACGGCCCTCTGGTGCGGCGCCCAGGATGAACGGTTTACCTTTGTCTACTCCAGCCAGTCGGGCGCCGGCGGGGCGAGTTTGGCCCGTGGAAAGGCCGAAACGGGCGAAAAAGTCG
>JAKPBM010000312.1 GCA_029778935.1 Bacillota bacterium
AGTTATCCACCAGCGCGTAGAAGTCGCAGGAGAGGTACGGCCGCACGCGCTTATATTCGGCAAAGTATTTTGCGACGGTTGCGATTTCCTTTTCGTCGGCGACGGCGTTGTCCTCGTACTGCCAGAAGGAGGAGGTCAGCGTCGGCGCGTAGGCCGAGCGGAAGCGGTAGGCGTCGCCCACATACCGGCCCACGCCTGTGCCGTGGTAGGGCAGCCAGCGGCTCAGCCCGGTGGTATGAATTTGGGCGACCTCGATGTCGTGGTCGAAGGTGCACTGGTAGTCCGACCGCCACAACGGCACCGAACGGGACAGCATCTCAATGTCCAGCCGCCGCCCGCCGGAGGAGCAGTTGTCGATGAGCAGATGGGGGAAGCGCTCCAGCAGCGCGTCCCAGAAGCGGTACAGGCCCGTAATGTAGTAGATTTCTTTCAAACCCTTGCGCCCCGGCTCGTCATATTTGCGCCAGTAGGGAAGGGGGTCGGTGTTGAAATCCTGCCGGTAGATTGCCAAATGCAGCTTTTCCACGTAGCCGGAAACCAGGTCGATGGCCCCCTGTACCGCGTCGGGGTTGGAAAAGTCGATTAGAAGCGTGTCGTTTTCGGGGGAAAGCTCCAAAAACCAGCCGGGATGCTGCGCCGGCATATCCGTGCCGCGGATGACCCGCTCCGGCTCGATCCAGAGCACAAGCCCCATGCCGTTCTCCTCCGCCTTCCGGGCGACTTCCAAGAGCCCGTCGGGGTGGTAGGTGCGGTTGACCACCCAGCTGCCCGTGTGGCGGTGCCAGTCGCCGTCAAACTCCGTGGGGCAGGGGCCGGTGGAGTAGCCGTACCAGCCGGCGTCGATCCAGTAGTATTCGGCGCCGACGTGTTTTTCTTTCAGCAGTTTGAGCACTTCCAGCATCCGCTCCGTCGGCAGGGAGCCCCAGGCGCCCGCGGCCAGCGGCCCTTCGGCGGGGCGCTGCCCTTTGCCGATGGGGGTTATGTACTCTTTGAAAAAGCGGCGCCACTGGTTGGCGGCGGCTTCCCGCCCGTTGTCGTAAAGTATGAGTACCGTAGAGGAAGTGCGGATTTTTTCGCCGGGTTTTAAATAGAATTCCGCGCCTTCGATGCCAGAACGGATGCGAATTTGCTTGCCTTCCGCCGCAAAGCGGACGTTCCATTGCCCTGTCCAGCCGACGGCCAAAAGCACGCCCCGGCCGTTTTCGTTCACTTCAAAGTAGGGCAAAAGCCCCTGGGACGAGCGTCCGCCTTCGTTGGCATACGAAAGGGTTCTGCCGGGGGGCAGAAATTCAGAGAATTCGAAAAACTCGTCCCGCGCCCAGACGGAGCCTTTGTAACGGAATACCCGGGCCTTGTCCGGCGGGGTCAGGCGGTGGCCCGGCTTGGGCTGGACAAAGCGTTCGTTGAAGGGGAAAGCGGCGTCGCAGTCCCAGATTTGCGACAGGGTGCCGGAGTTTTCGGCGGAGATGTTTTTAAAGTGCAGCAGTGTTCGGGCGGCGTTGTATTTTTCGTAGAGGGTTATTTCTTCGGTAACGCGGATGCCGAAAGAGAAGTCGTATGTAACAAGAAAACGGCGCGCGCCGTTTTGGGCGGGAAGTTCGGCGACGGTGCGAACCGTGTCCGGCTCGAAGCCGTTTTGGGGCGCGTTGTTGTAGCGAAAGGAAAAGTGCGGCTGGTCGAGGACGAGCTGGGCAAGCATGGCAATCCCCCCGTATGATGTGGTGTGGGTTTATTGATTAATTTGGTGGGAGAACTAGTTCGGATTTATTATATCGGATTTATTATATGTGTATTGTTGACTTACATAGTTGCTAGTTGTTAGTTAGCCTACTTGGTTAATCCAGTCTCGTATATGTGTACCTATACGCTCAACATCTCTTCTTCCTAACACACCACTGTGCATTATAACGTTTCTTGATCGTTCGATTACTTGGATAATTTGTCTGGCCCATTCAATTGAAACAATATGATACTCAAAAAGACTGTAGTTTTGGCTCATGATAGAAGCTAGATCACCGAAATCAGTGTAATTAATCATTGAGTCACCGCGAGGGGTATGCCAGCGGATCATGTCGTCTTCTTTT
>JAKPBM010000323.1 GCA_029778935.1 Bacillota bacterium
GGGGCTTTCGGTTTTTGAGCTACTGCAGGCCGCTCTGGGTCAGCCTTCGCACGTATTGTTCCATTTCCTGCCGGGAACGCACTTGTCTTGCGCCCTGAATATAGGCCATCTTCTCGCTTTCCGACAGTTCGGCAAAGCGAGACATGGCTTCCATGTTCTGCGTAAGCGCCATTCGCAGCCCCAGCGGCATGTCTTTGCTTAGTCCGTGGCTCATAGGAGATCACCTCACTGCTATTGTGCGCGCTTTTGCGCGCAACATGCGGCCGCAAGGTAAATTTAAGCATAATTTTCGCCGGACGGCAAAAACTAGTACTGCCGCAAAAGGAGGTATAGGCTTATGGAAATGAACGAACTGGACTATCTGAAAAAGACTTTGCTGGAAACGCAGGAACGGGTGCGGGACTTCATGCACTATTCCCAGACCATGAAGGATAAAAATCTCAAAAAATTCTTCCGCACCTACGCGGAAACCGAAGGATACCATGCCAGAAGGCTGCAGGAGCTGATCGATCAAACCCAATAGCCTTCGCCCTTGCCGCAAGGCAAGGGTTTTTTAGTTGATGGAGACGGTTTTCAAGGAATCGATAAAGCTGATCAGCGCGTTGGCCGAGCCGTTTTCCGCCTTGTACATAACGCCGTCGACTTCAATGAACTCGCCGGAAATCTTCAGGATGATCTGGCTTTCGTCGGTCTTAGTGATGTTCAACACGCTGGACTGCCCGATCATCAGGTCTTCGTTGTTCTCCGTCAGCACCAGCTGGTTCAGGCAGGAAATGAGTTTGTCCTTGTCCTCAATCTCCACATAGTCGCCGGGCGGGAAGATGTAGACGGACGCCGTCTGAATGTCCGACGCCTTCAGGTTCTTGTAGGGCGGCTGATCCGCGCCGGCTTTGCCGGAGCAGGCGGCCAGCGCCAGCAGGGCTACAATGCCTGCCAGGAGCAGCCAGAGTCTTTTCGTTTTCATCGCGAAACACTCCTTTTCCGTTTTCTGTTGCTTATGACGCAGAGGAAAAGCGTTTGTTCCGCGGGATATGGAAAAATTTGGGAAAATTTACGTTGCTTGTGCAACGGTTCAGCGGCCGCAACCCATCGGTGCTGCCGGAAGCTGTGGGTCTGATTCTGCACGCTTAGGGGCCATACTTCAGGCGGAAAGGTTGTGGTTGCGGGCGTACGAGTCGTCTGCCGCCGTGGCCTTCATGTGCCGACATATATGTACCGTCGTATGTAGCCATGCGTCGCCGCCGTGCGGCGCATACATCTGCCGCCGCATAACACATATATGTTTCGCCGGTGCCGTCTTGCTTCCCCCTTCGGGCTAGCACCGGCGCCTAGGTAGGGCCAAGCGGTTTCCTGCCGCAGATTACCTGCCCGCCCCGTCCAAAAGGCGCTCGCCAAAACTGCACAGCGCCGAGCCCGGCTCGTCCTTGCACAGGTACTGGACGCTGTCGATACTTATATATTTGCCGAAGGCGCGTACGGCGATTTCCGAGCCGTCTGTCTTGGTAATTTGAAAGTCATAGCCGCCGCCATATACTACGGTGTTGTCTTCCCGCACAAGCTCGACGGCGTTCAAAAGCCGTACCAGCTCGTCGATATCGGTGATGTCCTGCGGCATACCGTCCACCCTCGGCACACGGACGGTTGCAGAAACGATGTCCGCCGCCGTCAGGGATTGAAACGGCCGTGGTTCGAATGCATACGCTTTCTCGTAGGTGGTTTCGTAGACCACGGTCAGCGCGAGGATTCCGGCCGCATCCTCCTGCGTTGCATCCTCCTGCGGGCGGGCGCAGGCCGGAAGGATTGCCAGGAAAAGCAAAACCGCCGCAAGTAAGCCAAGCTTTTTCATATGCAAACCTCCTTTTACCACTGTTACTTTTGACGCGAAACGGCTTTGTTTGTTCCGTCGTAGCCATTAGAATAAAGTGCGGCATGGCAAAAAGCCGCCGCAAACTGATGTTGAGCAACCTTTTTCATCGGAAATCGGCTTAACGCCATTTTGCAGCGGCGGATATTTTATTCTCTCGGTTGGCCATCGGTGACCGCCGCCTGTTTTACCAGCTCCATCAGCTCCCGTTCGCCCTGCATATCGCCAGTGTAGGGGTAGGATTTCGCGACGGCTGCAAAGAGCCGCTCCAATTTTCCGGCCTTTTCCCCGTCCTTTTCGGCAAGCAGGGCGTAGGCGTACTCGGTGCGGATTACCGAAGGGAACTTTTTCAGCGAGCGCATGATCCGCTTTTGCTCCATGGTAAGAAGGTCGGCGGCGGCTTCCGTGTTCCCCGCCAGCAGCTCGCAGTATATGCGGTCGCAGGTCAGCAGATAGCGGTGCAGGCCCACCATGCCGTTGTCCGATTCCAGCAGCCGCTTCATCAGAGCGTTTGCCTCTTCCCATTTTCCTTCGTCCAAAAGCCGGTTACAGGCGAAAACACCCAGTACCGCCGTCATGCCGTCGCTTTTCCCCCCGTCTGCCGGCACACAAAACCATTCGGCGGGCATGTCCTTCAGCCGTTTGCCTTCCGCCAGCTGTTCGCTTACTCTCAGCTGCACCCAAAGGGAGCGAAGGGCTTCCGGATTTTGGGCGCAGGATAGGGCGTTGTATCCGTCGTTGTCCACCGCGCCGAACCGCAAGGGAATGCCGTTCACGGCGGCGGTCATGACCCCCGCAAAGGTCATGAACAGGAAAAAGACGGGCAACCCCGGCGCCTGCCGGCTCAGCAGGTACAGCCCGAAGCACAAGGCGGCGCAAATCAGGTTCAGCAGAGAGCCGCCAAGGTTATACAGCACAAAGGGCAGCTTCCCGTCCTCCCTTTCCGGCGGGGACATCAGACACTGGCCGGCAATACCCGAGGAAGGAAGGCGCGTCAGCCGCACTTTCCCTTCCCCTTTCACCCACATCAGCCCCAGAATCCGGAAAGACACAAACCGATACCCGGTCAGTAGCCCGAACACAAGGTGGCCCGCCTCGTGAACCAGAATCTGCAGATACCACGCAACACAAAAGGCAGCCGCGGCCCCCGCCAGTTCCCAGCCGGTGAAATCAGCCTTGCCCAGCAGATAGCCGCCGAAATACCCCGTGATACCGCCCACGACAACCAGCACGAAAAATGAAACCCACCGGATTGCATTCTTCTTTTTCTTCAACCGTTCCCTCTCCTTTTGCTTTTTTGTATTGTACCATACGGCGGAAGAAAAACAAAAAGCACATTTGCAAAACGCAAATGTGCTTTTTCCATGGTGGACGCTAACGGGATCGAACCGCTGACCACTCGCACGTCAAGCGAGTGCTCTACCAGCTGAGCTAAGCGTCCGTCGCGAGAACAACGGTATTATATCATGTTTTTTCCGGCTTGTCAACAGACAATTTTCGACTTTGACGCAAAGCCGCTTGCCGCCTTGCCCCGCACGAAGGGCGCGGCCCAAGCATACAATGGATACAAGGGAAAGGTTCTCCTTACAACCAAGGGAAAGAAGTGTTTTCATATGCAGGAATATTATATTCTGGTCCGCTCTATCACGTATGCCCAAAAAACAGCCTGCATTCTGCGAAACAACGGGTATAACTGCAAAGTCGTGCGCCGGCCGAAGGGGTTGGCCGTCTCCGGCTGCGGGTATGCCATCCGGATGCAAAAGCAAGACATCTCCAGCGTGTGCACCCTGTTGCAAAGCACCGGCATGCCCTCCTTCCGCGTCTTCGGAACACCCGACGGGCATGCGTTTATGGAAATACATTGCGGCCCGTAAATGCCCATATAGCAGGAAGGATCCGTTATGATTTATCTTGACAACGCCGCGACCAGCCTACCCAAACCGAAGTCCGTCGAGCAGGCCGTCGTCCGCTCCCTGCGCTACTACGCCGGGTACAACCGGGGCGGCCATGCTTCCGCCATGCAGGCGGCGGAAGCGGTGTTTGCCTGCCGGCAGGAAGCGGCCGAGTTTTTTAATGTGCCGGGGCCGGAGTATGTCGTTTTCTGCCAAAACGCCACTCACGCGCTGAATATCGCTATTTTCGGGCTGATGCCGGAAAAGGGGCGTGTTATAATCTCCGGCTACGAGCATAACGCCGTGCTTCGTCCTGTGGCCGCCTGCAAAAACGGGTACACCGCCGTCAAAACGCCTCTTTTTGATAAGGAAGCAGTCGTCTCCGGCTTTGAAAAGGAGCTGCAGAAAGGCGACGTGGGCCTTGTGGTCTGCACCATGGTGTCCAACGTGTTCGGATTCGCGCTTCCGGCAAAGGAAATTGGTGCCTTATGCGAAAAATACGGAGTGCCGTATGTGGTGGACGCGTCCCAGGCCGCCGGCGCTTTGCCCGTCGACGCGGAAAAACTAAAGGCCGACGCGGTCTGCCTGCCCGGGCACAAGGGGCTTTTGGGGCCTTCCGGCACGGGGCTGCTGCTCCTTTCGGGCAAAAACCTCCCCCGTCCGCTGCTTTTC
>JAKPBM010000337.1 GCA_029778935.1 Bacillota bacterium
TCGCTGACGGTGGGCTTGATATTGACCAGGCCGTTTGCCTTGCGCACCAAAAATACGAGTTTCTTATATCCCAAAGGCAAAATCGGCGCGTTTTTGGCAACATACACGGCCAGCTCGGAACCGGGATGCTCCGTTTCCGTAAACACGGATTTGGCAAAACCGGAAAGAAGCGGAGGAATCGCCCCGTCGGTATATTTTCCATAGTTTAAGCTGCCGTTTTCGGATAAAATGGGCGCGTAGTCAAAGTGGGGGGCGACGGCCGTTTCCGCAAGCATTATATCGAAGTTTCCGTTCTGGGCGGCGCTTTTGTATTGGCCGTAGGGTAGGGCCGTGACGGAAGCCTTGACGCCGGCGGCGGAAAGCATTTCGGCGATGGCTTCGGCGGCCTCGGTTTTCCGGCGGTTGTCCCCGTTGACCAGAATGGAAAGGGTCAGAGGCTGGCCGTAGGTGTTGCGGAGCTGGCCGCTGGCGTCCGGCGTGTAGCCGGCTTTCTGCAGCAGGGCCAGCCCTTCGGCAACGTCAAAGCCGGCCAGCGCTTCCAGCTCGTCCTCATCGGCAAGGTTGGCGGAACGGGGGAACAGCCCCGCCCCGGCCGAAAGGTAGCCGGAGAAGGCCGTCTGGCTGAGTTTCTGCCGGTTGATGAGCCGGCCCAGCCCAACCCGCACGTCGGCCCTTTGGAAGGGGGCGCGGGCGGTGTTAAAGGCCAGGTAGTAGAAAGAGGTGGTTTCGACGGTGTACCGGTCCGCGTCGGCGGGGAAAGAGATGTCTTCGCTGTTAAGCGGGTCGGCCAGAAGCCCGTCCAGATTGCCGGCGGACAGGTTGTAAATCAGCGCGTCCATATCGTCGATTTCTACCAGCAGCAGATGGGGCACGGCCGGCTCTTCCCCGTCGGAGCCGTGCCAGTCGGAAAAGGGGGAGAGGAAACGAAGCTCGTCCGACGTCTGCATCTGGTAGCGGCCGGAACCGACGGCGTCGGAGCTTGTCCCCGTTTCGGCTTTGATGATGGGCACGTCCAGCAGCGTCAGCACGCGCACGCTGGCTTCATTGGAGTACATGGACAGGGTATATCGGCCCGTGGCTTGAAAGTCGGAGAACATGGAAAGCCGGGACGAATAAAAGCCGCTCTGGTATTTCGCCACCTGCAGAGAGTACACCACGTCGGCGGCGGTCAGCTCCGTGCCGTCGTGGAAGAGGACGCCTTCTTTGATGGTCAGCTGCAGGATGTGCCCAGAAAACGCGTACGCCCGGCACAAAAGGCCTACGGGGCGGAACTGCCCGTCCCTTTTGAACAGGCTTTCGTAGACCAGCGGGATAAACGCTGCGTTTAGGGAGCTTGTGTTGATAAGAGGATTAAAAACGCCGGATTTCGGCGGCACAAAGGGGATGCCGAACAGGCCGCTGGTCGGCGGCGAGGGCGCCACGGGGGCCGCCCCGGTGGTTTCTTCTGTTGTGGTGGACGACGGCTCCGCCGTGCCCGAGGGCAGTTTGCAGTCGGTGCAAAGCAACAGCAAGGCCAAAAGGGCCGGGATAAGTTTTTTCATGGGATTTCCTTTCCAAGTTTCCTGTGTTGGCGTAACTTAGGGGGCTGTGGCGGCGGGGGTGCGTTTGCGGGCGCCGGAATGGCGGGGAAAGCGCGGCGTGTTATGCTCTTAACTAGGCAAAAAGGGCGCCCTATTGCCTGTTTTTCCCGCGGCGGCAGGGAGAAGCAGACCCGCCCCGCCGGGCAAGTCTTGTGTCTACGCCCCGCGGGGGATAGTTATGCCGGCGCGGCTGCCCGCTGGGCATACCTTGCTTATATGCCCCCCTGCGCGGGCAAAAGGCGCTGATTGCGCGGGCAGAGTCTACAGCAGCTCGATCATGGCCGCCAGGGTGCCGCGGTTTGGCCCCTGCCGGCGGTGGGAAAAGAACCGCCCCTCGTCGCAGCAGGTGCAGCTTTCGCAGATATAGACTTCCGGCACGCCGCATTGTTC
>JAKPBM010000361.1 GCA_029778935.1 Bacillota bacterium
GCGCTCTTTGCCGCCCAGAATCCGGTACACAACCTCCCGCACGGCGGGGCTCAGATGCACCGGGTAGACCACTTCCACGTCGGGGTATTTTTCTACCAAATCCAGCACGGCGTTCATGATGTTTTCCATGGGCCGGCCGTAGTTTTCCCGGCGGTGGGCCGTCATGAAGATAATGCGCTTGGAAAAGTCCAGGCCGGAAACGTATGTATCGCGGAAAGTATAGTCGTCACTGGCCAGAAGATGTACGTTGTCGATGGCCGTGTTGCCGGTCACAAAGACGTTTTTGGTAATGTTCTCCCGTTCCAAATTTTTCCGGCTTTCCTCCGTGGGGCAGAAGTGCATGGCCGCGATGGGGGCCACCAGCCTTCTGTTGATCTCCTCCGGGAAGGGGGAGTAGATGTCGTAGGTGCGCAGGCCCGCTTCCACGTGGCCCACGGGGATTTTGGCATAGTAGGCCGCCAGCGCGCCGATAAAGGCCGTCGATGTGTCGCCGTGGACAAGCACTAAATCGGGCGAAACCTCCTTCAGCACCGGCTCCAGCCGCTCCAAAGCCCGCACGACGATGGAATAGAGGTTCTGGTTTTTCTCCATGATATTCAAATCGTAATCGGGCTGCATCTGAAAGACGGACAGCACCTGGTCCAACATTTGCCGGTGCTGTCCGGTTACGGCGATTTTGGCGTCAAATTCTTCGTGTTGGGTCAGTTCGTGGCACAAGGGCGCCATTTTGATGGCCTCGGGCCGGGTTCCGAAGACGGACAGGATTTTAATTTTGCTCATGACTTTCTCCTTTAAGCGCTTGTTTTCTGGCCCTGCGCCGCTTGGCCACGCCGAACAGCCAGATGCCAAGCCACGCGGCCGCCGCGGCCACTACGAGTACCAGCATGGCGCGGATTTCGTCCTCCGCCGTTAAAACGATGGCAATCAGCCCCAGCACGGCCGAAACAGCGTACAAAACGGCCACGGCCTGCTTCTGGCTCATGCCTAAATTGAGCAGCCGGTGGTGGATGTGGCCTTTATCGGCCTGGAAGGGGTTTTTGCCCGTCAGCAGCCGGCGTAGGAAGGAAAACACCGATTCAAACAGCGGCAGGCCCACGATTAAAAACGGCACGGCAAAGGAAATCAGCGTGTACCATTTGAACATGCCGACCACGGACAGCGCCGCCAAGATGTAGCCCAGAAACAGCGCCCCCGAGTCGCCCATGATGATTTTGGAAGGGTTCGTGTTATAGGGCAGAAAGCCCAGGCAAGCCCCCGTCAGCGCCGCCACCAGCATGGCGGTCACGGGGTCGCCGATTTGCAGAACGATAAAAAAGATGGACAGGGAGGCAATCGCCGACACGCCGCAGGCCAGACCGTCCAGCCCGTCGATGATGTTCACAGCGTTGGATACGCCTACAATCCAGAACACCGTCAGCGGCGCGGCCAGAACCCCCAGGGAGATGAAAGGCTCGTCGCCGATAAAGAAGATGTTGGAGAAAAATTCGATGCGCAGGCCAAACAGAACGGGAATCGTCGCGGCGACAATCTGGAACGCCAGCTTCACCAACGGCTTCAGCGACACCACGTCGTCCACCGCGCCCACTAAAACCATCGCCACAGCGCCAAGTAGAATGCCCAGCAGCTCGCTGTCTATGGGGCGCACCGTCGCCAGGGCCGCCACAAAAAAGCCCGCCGCAATGGCAAGCCCGCCCATGCGGGGCAGGGGGTAGGTATTGACCCGGCGGGCGCTGGGCATGTCCACCGCGCCCAGCTTCTCCGCCAGTTTCTTCACCAAAGGGGTCAGGGCCGCCGTTACGCCGCCGGCCAAAAACAGCACGCCCAGAAAGCTTAAAATCTCGCCTTTTGTCATTTTTCCGCCTCCGGCCGTTATCCTAACCGCGGTTTTGCGACAAAGCCCACTTTGCGGTACACCTTGTCCAGTGTGCGTTTGGCAAGAGCGCTTGCCTTGGCGGCGCCTTCGGCGTAAATCTGTTCCAGATACGCCTTGTCGGAAAGCAAAGCGTTGGCCTTTTCCTGGATGGGCATCAGCCGGTCGCAGACCACTTCCGCCACGGCCAGCTTGAAGTCGCCGTAGCCTTTGCCGGCAAATTCGGCGGCGATTTCGTCAAAGTTCTTGCCGGTAACGGCCGAGTAGATGGACATCAGGTTGCTGATACCCTTCTTGTTTTCGGGGTCGTAGTAGACGGCGGCTTCGCTGTCGGTAATGGCGCGCTTGAATTTGCGCACGATTTCGTCTTTGGAATCGGTTAAAAACACACAGCCGTTGTTGTCTCCCCCGTCCGACTTGGACATTTTGGACGTGGGGTCCTGCAGGCTCATGACACGCGCCGCCACCTTCGGCACCACCGCTTCCGGCAAGCGGAAGGTTTCGCCGTAGACGCCGTTAAAGCGGTTGGCGATATCCCGGCAAAGCTCCACATGCTGCCGCTGGTCGTCGCCGACGGGCACAATGTCCGTGTTGTACAGCAGGATGTCCGCCGCCATTAAAACGGGGTAGGTGAACAGCCCAGCGTTGATGTTGTCGGCGTGCTTGGCGGACTTGTCTTTAAACTGGGTCATGCGGGACAGTTCGCCGAACATGGTGTAGCAGTTTAACACCCAGGCCAGCTCCGCGTGGGCGGGCACATGGCTCTGGATAAAGAGGACGCACTTTTCCGGGTCGATGCCGCAGGCAATGTAGTAGGCAAGCTGCGTAAGGGAATTTTTCCGAAGTTCCGCCGGCGGGATGCGCACGGTTATCGTGTGCATGTCCACAATGCAGAAAATGCTGTCGTAGTCGTC
>JAKPBM010000367.1 GCA_029778935.1 Bacillota bacterium
GCTGACGACCCTTCTGGGCTATCTTTTCGGCAAACTCGAGAGGAGACTGAGCAACAGTGATAAGCATTCGTGACCTGCATAAGCACTACGGAAACCTGCACGTGCTAAACGGCATTTCCGCGGATATACAAAAGGGCGAAAAAATCGTGGTCATCGGCCCGTCGGGTTCGGGCAAGTCCACCTTTCTGCGCTGCATTAACCTTCTGGAAACGCCCACGTCCGGCGAAATCACCGTGGACGGCGAGGTCATCACCGACAAAAAGTGCGACATCAACAAGCTGCGGATGAAAATGGGCATGGTGTTCCAGAACTTTAACCTTTTCCCCCACCTGACGGTGCTGGAAAACCTGACCTTAGCGCCCATTAAGACAAAGAAGTTCAATAAAACCGACGCGTACGACCGGGCGCTGACCTTGCTGGAGCGGGTGGGCCTTGCCGAAAAGGCCGACGCCTACCCCCGGCAGCTTTCCGGCGGCCAGCAGCAGCGGGTCGGCATCGCCAGAGCCCTTGCCATGGATCCGGAAATCATGCTCTTTGACGAGCCTACCTCCGCTTTGGACCCGGAGATGGTCGGCGAGGTATTGTCGGTTATGAAGAGCCTGGCCGACGACGGGCTGACCATGATCATCGTCACCCACGAGATGGGCTTTGCCCGGGAAGTAGCCAGCCGCGTGCTGTTTATGGATAACGGGCTGATTATCGAAGAAAACACGCCGGACAAAATTTTTACCAGCCCGCAGAACCAGAGAACCATAGACTTTTTGAGCAAAATTTTGTAAAATACAAGTAAATACGCTGCGTTACGCAAGGGAGGTTTTCATGCCGGTATCAATGGCAGAATATCTGGCCCCCGCCGATGCTTTCATTGAGGGACTGACACGGTCGACCGGTCTTTGCTTCCGGACGTCGCCGTGGAGCCGGTGAAGATCCGGCTGTTCCTTATAAACGAGGCCGTCTTGAAAAACCCTTCCGACTCCTTTTACAGCAAGGCCGGCTCCCCCTGCCGACGCGGCATCCGCACAGGCAATTTTTAAGCAGGCCGGCCGAAGGTTTTCCTCTATGGAGGAAGCCGTTTCGTCCGGCCTGTATTTTACAACGGCGGTCAAAACGACGAAAGCAGGCTACCATGTTCCCCGGCGGAAATTAAACGGCAGCTTTCTTTGCTGGAGGCGGAGCTTTCGCTGTTCCCAATTTATCCGCCGTGCTTTTGATGGGCAAAGCGGCCATCGCGGCGTATAACCAGATTGCCCGTAAACATTTGAAAAAGGTGTTATCCCGGCGGAATCCACTAACAAAACAGGCACAGGGAGTTTTACTATCAAAGCCTGCGCGTTTTTCCTTCGTACATCATGACGGGCAGAAACCGGCTCATCGAAAAGGACAAAGTCGCTCTGATTGTGGAAGCTTTGCAGAAAGCCTTCGCCCTGCTGTAAGGTTTGCGCGGCCCTGTTGCGCTTTGGCGGGGCTGGGAACTCGTTTACAGAACGTGAGGAATGCCCTTTCC
>JAKPBM010000427.1 GCA_029778935.1 Bacillota bacterium
CAAAAGCATGGCCCACATCGTGGAAAAACACGGCGGCGTATACCGTTTTTCCGTGGAAGACGGCTGGTTTATTTTTCAAGCGACAACGTAGGGTCGATGTTTTGACCGGGCTGCGGCAGCTGCCCGGGCATCATCGTAGTATGCGGCACTGGTTTCGCTAAGCCAGCTTCATAACAGCTTAGTTCTCCATGCATATCCCAAACGGCAGCATATGCCCGGCTAACACTCGAGACAAAACGAAGGTGCCGGCGTTTTCCCGCGGCAGCACAGCAGGTCTGCTGGCTTACTTCAGGCGACAGCCCGGTTGCTGATATGTTCCACGTAACAACATGGATACAACACAAGCGCGATAAAACAAGAGCCTGCCCAAGCGGCAGGCTCTTGTCGGCTATAGGGGCAAAATATGGCTTCAGTCAAGCGGGACAAAGCGGTATTGTCTGTAAAGCAATAAACTTTACGCTTCAACGATGCCCCCATTTATCATTGCAGCGCATTGTTCTTTCGTTTTCTCCCCATTCATGGGTTGCTCCATGTGCCAGATAGTAACCCGCACCTTCCCCGCCGCTTCCCAGCTAATTCTCGGTTTTCGTTAAACCGCGAAAACTCCCCCACAGCCACATCAGACCCACCCGGACGTATTGCCCCAACAGAAGGAAGCCACTATATCCCTCCGCGGACATTCCAGTACCCCAAAACGCATCATAACAACCTTTTGGAACCAGCTTCCTAACTCCCAAACAGCAAAAAAGCCATGCATGAAGCGCCGCTTCATGCATGGCTTTCACATAACTTTCCATGTTTCTAAACCAGCGTCCGTCAGCTATCCGCCGCGTCTCTCCCGGCTTTACAGCACTTCCGCCACTTTCGCCAGCGGCCCGGGCTTTCTCCACTTGGCAGCCGCTTTGCGGCGGGCCCATTGGAAGAACAGCTCCTCCGTGGCCAGGGCGATTTTCGTCACCGAAAAGTCCCGCCCGTGGGGGTAGATATAATACGTGTCGTCCAGGGTATTGAGGTCGATACAGTCGCCGTGTTTGCCCAGATACTCATACTCGATATGGCAGGAATACATGGAACTGACGCTCTTTTCCACATAGAGAGGGTCTTCCTCCGTCCCGCCGGAAAGCCGGAACCCGTTCATGTCGTGCACAATGCGGCCGTTCCCCAGGGGGATAAATTTCTTTGCGTTGGGAAGCCAGTTGACATGACATTCGGCTTCAAAGAAGTAGGTGCCCGCTTCCACTTCGCGGCGCACTTCCGCCCGCTCCCATTCGTACCAGTCGGGGATGTGGGAAAACTCGGTTTCTCCGTGCTCCGCTTCCAGTTCGCCCAGCTCCGTCATGTGCCACCGTTTGCCGCAGGCTTCGCAGAACAGCTTGGTCCCCTTGCTGTTCATCCGGTACTCCGTGCCGCAGGCGGGGCACTGGTACAGCACCTTGTGCAGCCCCTCGGCGCGGAAAGGCTCGTCAATGACAATGCCGTTTTCCTTCTGCCAGGCAAAGTCGTCGTACGCAAACTCCTTGCGGATGGCCTCAATCATCTCCTCGTCGGAGAGGGTTTGGGTCTGCTCGGCGGTAAAGAGCAGCTTCATCTCCGCTGTCAAGCCCTTTACTTTACGGGGCCTCGTGTTCCAGAACGGCGCTTTGAGATGGTGCCCGTGGCACATCAGCGTCACAACCGGCACGCCCATCATGCGGCAGAGGGCGCCCAGCGAGTCGGGCAGCACCGCCGTCGTCCCACACAGCGAATACCGGGCTTCGGGGTACATGACCAGGATGTCGCCGTTTTCAAACACCCGCTTGATATGGCGGATCAGGCGGATGTCGTTGGTAAACTTCCGCTTGCAGATACCGCCCACTTTGCGCAGCAGCTTCTCCCTTCCGATAAAGCCGTCGATAGCGATGACGTAGTTGGCTCTATGGGGAAAGATTGCCTGGGTGGCAACCTTGAAATCGTAGAAGGAATTGTGGTTGCACAGCAGCAGATAGGGCGGTTTCAGCCCTTCGCAGTTGATTTTCGTAAGCTTCGTGCCGTTCCATTTGACGGCGGGAAGCGTAAGCGCCCAGATAATCGGCCGCAGGTAATTCTTCTGCCTTATTGGCGGGGCGCTCATGTCGAATCTTTTTACGTGTTTTTTCATTATTTTGTCCTCATGGAAGATATTTTGTCAATTGTACCAGCGGAAGTCGGGCCGTGTCAATGCAGAAATTTAGGCACTTTTGCCAAACGGGCATTTTTGTGCATTTTACAGAATTCTGCTTACATATTGAAAAAAATCGGCTATAATACACTTGGATGCATTTTGCACCCGGCTCATTTCATATGTATGAAAACACACAAAGCCTGAAAGCGAGGGATAAAAATGGCTGTTATGGGCCATAATGGTGCGATGAAAATAGTATTTCATTGGAACGGTGATGGAACAATGGATTCTGCCAAACTCGCTGAGCAATTTATGTTATATGATATGATGAACAAAGACGAGTCAGACCGGGAAAATAACACTCCTTTCTCGGAAGACGAAGATCTGGACGACCTGGAACTGGACGAGGAGGACCTCGACGACCTGGACGACCTCGAAGGCTTCGACGAAGACGAATTCGACGAGGACGACGAGGACGACTATGAGGAAGGCGAAGACGACGATTTCGACGACGACGATGAGGACGACTTCGATTACGACGAAGAAGACGATGACGACTACGACGACTACTTAGACGACATCTACGAAGACGCTTTTAAGTATTTTGACGACTACGACAGCGTGTAAAGCTTAACTTTCTTCTTGACTGCCCGCCCCCGGAACGCCTTTCGCCCCGGGGCTGTTTTTATGCGGGGCACGGCGGGCGGTATTTGCCGTTTTACGGCCCGTTTGGGGGCCGTTTGGCCGTTTCAAGCCTGTTTGCGGGCCGTTTGGGCCATCCGGGGCTGTTCTGTCCCGCAGAAGCCCCGTCGTTTCGGCCATCCTGTCATCCAGCCGAATTCATGCAGTTAAGGCATAAGCAAAACTTTTGAAAAATATTATTAAAAATTGGGTTGACTTGCCAGCTTCCCGTGCTATACTGCGGTTAGAGTCCGCCTCAACGCGGCGGGCATAAAAAAACCGAGGTGAAAAAAAATGAAGCACAGCAGGCGTATCTCCGCGTTGTTCCTAGCGCTTGTCCTAATGGTTGCGCTGTTTGCAGGCTGCAGCGGCTCCACGGACGGCAAGGAAACAACCCCCGCGACGAACACTTCTCCTGTGACGACACCCGGTTCCCAAAGCACAACGGAAACAACCGCCGCCCAGCCCCAATACCGCAACTTCAACGGGCGCACATTTACGATTTCCTCCGCCTGGGTCGACGGCATGTGGCGTGCCTTCCCAGACCAGTCGGAACTGGGCGCTGAAAAGCAGGCCATCTACGACAAACTGGAAGACGATCTGAACATCCGCATTGAGTTTATCCAGGCCCCCGACGGCTCGGAAGGCATCATCCCCCAGCTCATGGCGGGAGACATCCCTGCAGACGTATGCGACTGGAAGATCCACGGCTGGATGCCCCTGGCCGTTCACGGCCTGATTCTTTCCTATGACGACCCCCGCATCATTGAAGGCGGGCTGATCGTAAGCGACCCCAATGCCTTTTACCAGCCCTTTACCCAGGCTCAGAACTGGAACGGCAAGATCTATGGCGCCATGTGGAACGGCTCCCACTTCCTCTGCGAGTTTGGCTGGTGCATCTACTTTAACAAACAGCTGATCGCTGATGCGGGTGTTTCCGACCTGTACCAGGTGGTCCGCAAAGGCAAATGGGACTGGAATTTCTTCCGCGAACTGGCTATTAAAGCCACCCGTGACTATGACGGCGACGGCCAGATCGATACGTACGGCGTCGGCACCTTCGGATACGGTTCTGAAATCTTCACCATCCCCGGCGGCGAAATCATACGCAACGAAAACGGCAAAATGAAGGTGGTGCTGGACGAACCCGCCGCCCTAGAAGCGCTGGAGTTCACCCGCCAGTTTGCCGTGCTGGACAACGTACGCCATCCGGACGGCTACGGCGATGTGCACCGCCGCTTCACGGAAGGCAAAGTTGCCATGGTTTGGGGCGAACAGTGGAACACCCGCTCCAGCAGCCAGGGGTTCAAGACCACGGAAGTAAATTACGGCCTGGTTCCCATGCCGAAAGCCCCCGGAACGGACTACTATGTAAACGTACTGGGGGGCGTCCACAGCGTGTCCATCTACTCGGGCAATAGCGACCAGGAGATTAAGGACATTGCCTACATCCTGTATGAAATGGGCAAACGCTTCACTAACGACGACTGGATTGTCACGTACTTGGAAAACGACCTGCGCGGCGATGAAGACGCACTGGACATGGTGCTGAACTACATCTGGCCCCATACTGTCACCGACTATGTCTGGTGCAGCAAGACCGTGCTGGATAACTTCCGCAACAACATCTATCTGCCCATGACGGAAGGCCTCGGTACGCCCATCCAGTTGGTAGAGCAGTACAAAGACCAGCTGCAGGCGGAAGTGGACGCTCTGTTCCGGCAGTAGCAAAAAGATATGGCACTTCGTTCTCCGCATCTTCCGTTTTTATATACACTCTCCCTATCAAAAAGGATTCCGGTTAATTTCACCGGAATCCTTTGCAGCCCCCCTTGCCGCCCTTACCAAACAGGGCGGCAATTTTTACAAAAATTTTGTTTGACTGTAAGAAAAATATGGGTTATAACAATAGATGATAGAACTCTCGGCCGGTATAAATCGAGCAGGGGCACTGTCGGAGTTCCTGCAAAGCCATGCGCCGCTGTTTTCGGGCAAAAACCCTCCTCCCTTTGGGGATTGGCATAGCAAAGCCCCTTTGGGGAAACGGCTAAGCTCTTCCCTTTTCCATGGGCGCGTACCGCCCCTTCTCCGGGCAACGGCGCTGCTTCCCAGGTTCGGCGGTTCTGTCTGCTGCATTTGGGGTATAATTTTCTCCGCATCCGAGAAAATTTACCATACAGCATTCTCGCACATTACAAGAAGAAGCAAGGGAGTGGCACAGGATGAGAAAGCTTTTCACCCCGATTCGAATCGGCAATCTGGAGATCAAAAACAGGTTCATGATGGCGCCCATGGAAAACGGCCATGCCTCTTTTGGCGGCGGCAT
>JAKPBM010000083.1 GCA_029778935.1 Bacillota bacterium
CCTTTCCGGCGAGGAAACGGCCGCCCATTTGCCGACGGAACAGCGCCTGCAGGCCCTCAAAGCGGACAAGGACCCGTACCTGCCCGCGCTGTACTTCCACTATGCCCGGTATCTGCTCCTGTCCTCGTCGGGCGAGCTGCCGGCCCAATTGCAGGGAAAATGGAACAACCTTTTGAATCCTCCCTGGGAGTGCGACTTCCATCTGGACATCAACCTGCAGATGAACTACTGGATGGCCGAGGCGGCCAACATGGCGGAGACGACGGAAGCTTTATTTGGCTTCATGGAGCGGCTGGTGGAAAGCGGCCGGAAGGCGGCGCGGATTCTGTACGGCTGCCGCGGCATTGTGTTCCCGCTGCAGACAGACGCCTGGAGCGTCGCCACCCCCGAGTCTCACGGCTGGGGCGTGTGGACGGGCACGGCCCCCTGGCTGGCCCAGCACATGTGGTGGCGGTATGAGTACGGCGGCGACGTGGAGTTTTTAAGAAACCGTGCGTACCCGTTTATTAAGGAGTGCGCCCTGTTCTACCAGGATTATCTGCAGAAAGACGAAGACGGCGTCTACCAGATCAGCCCCTCCCAGTCGCCGGAAAACCCCCTGGCCGGCTACGGCAGATATCCGGTGACCCTCTGCCGTTCGACGACGGTGGATAGAAACCTGGCCTGGTTTACGTTTACCACGGCGGTCAAAGCCGCCCGCATTTTGGGCGTGGACGAGGAAGAAGCCAAAATCTGGGAAGACATGGCCGGCCGCCTGCCGCCCCTGCGCATTGGCAGCAAGGGCCAGCTTTTGGAGTTTGAAAAGGAATATAAAGAGGCCGACCCGGGCCATCGGCACCTGTCCCACCTTTTAGGCGTGTTCCCCTTTGAGGATGTCAACGAATACGACACGCCGGAGTTTTATGAGGCGGCGAAAAAGGCGCTGGAGCTTCGGCTGGCCCAGGGCGGCGGCCATACGGGCTGGAGCCGGTCGTGGGTGTCGTGTCTGTACGCCCGGTTTGGAGACGGCAAAAAGGCGTGGGAGCATTTGCGGGCGCTCATCTGCGACTTTGCCACATCGTCGCTGCTGGATCTGCACCCGCCCCATATTTTCCAAATCGACGGCAACTTCGGCGGGGGCGCCGCCGTCTGCAACATGCTGCTGCAGAGCCGGAACGGAAGGGTGTTTTTGCTTCCGGCGCTGCCTGCGGCCTGGCCGGAAGGCTCCGTGGAAGGCCTGTGCGCCAAGGGGCTGGATGTGTCCATGGAATGGGCCGGCGGAAAACTCAAAACCGCCGCGCTTACGGCCACCCGCGACGGCGTGTTCTATCTGGACGGGGCGGCGCTGGCCGATAAAACCGTAATTGCCCCCAAGGTGGTGTACGAAAACGGCCTGTACGCCGTCACCCTCGCCAAAGGCGAAACCTGCCGCATCGAGTAAGGGAGAAAGCGTTCCTTTTGCTTACACAAGCGGCGGATTGCGGGGATTTCCCGCTGAAACCAATCGGAGACACGGTCAAAACCCCCGAAAGCAGTTGCTTTCGGGGGGTATTCGTATGGATTGGCAGCGCGGGCGGGAAGCGTGGGCGGCGCGGCGGCTCGCATGCATCCATCGCTGCCTATCCGCCCTAGCGGGGTGTATCCGGAGAAACAACCCGCGTGAACTAACAGCACAACCGGCCAACCCCCTGAAGCCGCAGATTCGGGGGGTGGTTTCCTCGGATACGGCATAAGAAGAATGCAGGAGCGCGCTGCTTCCTATGTCTGCGGACACGCTGCCACGGCGGCAGATTCTGCAGACAGTCCCCAAAGCCTTCAGGACAGGAAAAAACGTAACTGTACCGTCCGAAACCGGTATTTTCATCCGGCTTACGACAAAAACGGGAGGGGCCGGCGGCAAGGGCGGCGTGTCAACTGCCGGGCAGGGTTCGCCGGCAGCACGGGAGCTATCTTTGTTGAAAAATCGTGGGCATTCGGCGAACCGGTAAAGCCGACAGGCACGTATTGCGTTACCCTGTTTTGAGCCGGACGGAGAAAACGGGCTGCCGCTTCAGTAGTTGCAGAAAAATCGGGCGGCTCGGAAGGGGAGCAAGCCGACGTTTT
>JAKPBM010000085.1 GCA_029778935.1 Bacillota bacterium
GGAGGCCCCCTCCGCTTCCCCTAAACAGGCGGAACCGGCGAAAGAGCCGTCCCAAAAGGCGGAACCCGCCGCCGGCAAGGACGAGCCTGCCGCCCAGCCTGAGAGAGAAGCCCCCGCCCGTTCGGCTATGGAAACCCGTTCGGCGCTGGAAAGAAGAATCGCGGCGCAGAACTACCGCCGGGGCCTTGCGGGCCGTCCCGCTTCCCACCTGCGGCCGGAGGACGTGTCCGTCCACCCGGTGGACGACGGGCCGGTAATCGACCTTTCCGCCTTCGACGCCGTCTACTCCCGAAAGCAAAAGCGCATCCACGAGCTGCGCAAGAAACTGTTGCGGGCGGAAAAGCTGGAAACGAAAAAGCGGCGGAAAAACCCGCCCATTGTGCCCGTTTCCCCCCGGACCGGGCCTGTGCCCCTGCCCCCCGCCATTAAAGCCAAGCTGATTCGGGAGCGGCTTTCCAAAAAGGCCGGCGTCGAAAAGGCCAAACCGGAAAAGCCGCCGGAAAAACCCAAACCGATTGTCAATCCCCTGACCCTTCTTCGGAAGCTGGACAGGAAAAAGTCTTCATTGACTGCGCGGGCCGCGCTGGTGCTGGTGCTCTGCGTGCCGCTTTTCTATCTGGCCGCCGCCGACGCGCTGTATTTGCCCGCCTTCCCGGGCAGTTCTCCCGCTTCCGACCCGTTTTTGCACGTGGTGCTGAATCTGACCCTTTTGGGCCTTTGCATGTTAATCGGGTGCGATGTGATGGCGTCGGGCTTTACGCGGCTGCTGCTGTTCCGGTTTAACGCGGACTCGCTGGTGTTTGTCTCCGCGGCGGCGTCGGCGGCCCACTGCGTGTCGTACCTTCTGCACCCGACGGAAAAGCTGTTTGCGCCCTTGTGCCTGCTTCCGGCGGTGGGGATTTTCTTCTCGCTCCTTTCCCAGAACATGTCCCTTAAGCACAGCATCCGCTCCCTTCGCAGCTGCTACAAGCTCCAGCGTTCGAAAGTGCTGGCGCCCTTGCCGGAAGAATACGACGAGGATAAAATTTACGCCCTGGCCAACGCCAAAAGCTTCCAGGGCTTCTACCGCAGCTTTACGGAACGGGACGGGGCGGAAACCGCCCTGCTCTGGTACGCGCCGCTGATGTTCATCGCCACGCTGTTTTTGGCTATCTACGCCTCCTCCGGCGTGTATGGGGACAACGCTCCGCCGTTTTTCTGGAGCTGGTCGATGATGACAAGCCTGACGCCGGCGCTGGGCTTCTTCCTCTGCACGGTGCTGCCGTACGCTTCCGTTTCCAAGCGGCTGTTTAAAAACGGCGTGCTGTTAGGCGGCCGCAAGGCCGTTTCCCGCATGGCTTCCCGGGCCTTTGTCTTAATGACGGACGAGGAACTGTTCCCCGGCGAGGGCATTTCCATCAACGGCTACAAGCTCATGAGCCCGGCCCGCAAGGAAGAGGCCATTTCCTGCACGGCAAGCGTGCTGGACGCGGCTCATACGGCGCTGGCCCGGCCCTTTGTCCGCCTGGCCGCCGACGAGTACGCGCCGATTCGGCCCGTTTCCCAGCTGAAATTTAACGAAATGGGCGGCATCATCGCGCTGGTAGACAACAAGCAGGTCATGGTCGGCACCGGGCCTTTCGTCCAGCGGTGCGGCATCAAAATCCCGCCGGACATCAAGCTGAAAACCGCCGTGTTCTGCGTCATCGACGCGGAGCTGGTGGCGGTCTTCGCCGTAAGGTACCAGGCGCTGCCCCGCAGCGACTACGCTTTGACCCTGCTCACCGAGAACGGCTACATACCCGTGCTGGCAACCCGCGATTTCAACGTGACGGCTTCCTTCCTGCAGAGCCGCTTCGGCATCTCCTCCGGCGACGTGGTGTATCCCCCCGCCGAGCTGCGGGCTTCTCTGTCCGACCCAGCGCTTTCTCTGGAAGCTGACGGCATCGTCGTGACCCGCGGCGCGTCCGACAGCGTGGCGGAAGCGCTGGTCGCCGCCGGACGCTATCGGGCGGCCAGCCGCGCGGGGCTGATTTTCTCCCTGCTGTCGTCGCTCATCGGCCTGGGCATGGCCGTGCTGATGGCCTTTAACGTCTGGCAGGGCGCCGCCGCCCCCTTGAACCTCTTTATATACTACGTACTCTGGCTGGTGCCCATTCTCCTTCTGTCGGGCTGGTCGACAAAATTCTAAATTGATACGCTAGAAAGGGCGAAACGCACATGTTACTTTCCAAGCTGTTAGGCGAGCGCTTCAAGGAAAAACCCGCTGAAGCCTCCATGATTTCCCATATCTACCTTCTGCGCGGCGGCTACGTCCGCCAGGTGGCAACGGGCATCTATTCCCTGCTGCCGCCGGCCAAACGCATCGTCGCCAAAATCGAGCAGATCATCCGGGAGGAGATGGACGCCATCGACGGGCAGGAAGTCCTCTTCCCCGTGGTCATGCCCGCCGAGCTTTGGATGGAGTCGGGCCGGTATGAAAGCGTGGGCAGCGAGCTCATGCGCATGAAAGACCGCAACGACCACGATCTCGTCCTCGGCATGACCCACGAGGAGGCCTCCGTCCACATGGCGCGCACCGAGGCCACCACCTACACAAAGTTCCCCTTCATGATCTACCAGATTCAGACCAAATTCAGGGACGAACCCCGCGCCCGCGGCGGTTTAATCCGCGTCCGCGAGTTCACCATGAAGGACGCCTATTCCTTCCACACCACCCAGGAAGACCTGGCCGAATACTACATGCGCTGTCACGAAGCCTACGAGAAAATTTTCCGCCGCGCGGGCTTTAAGAATATCGTCTCCGTCGAGTCCGACACGGGCATGATGGGCGGCAGCCTGGCCCACGAGTTTATGCTGCTCTGCGACGGCGGCGAGGACAGCTTAGTCATCTGCCCCAAATGCCACTACCGGGCCAACGTGGAAATTTCCGCCGTGAAACCGGCTCACGAATCCCGCCCGGCCGGAACCCCCGCCCTGCACCATACGCCCAACATGACCACCATCGAAGAACTGGGCGAGTTCTTCAAAGCGGACAAGTCCCGCACCTTAAAAGCCTGCGTCTTTGCCGTGCAGGGCCAGGAAAAGCCCCTGGTCGTGTTCCTGCGGGGCGACTACGAGGTCAACGAGGCCAAACTCCGCCGCGCGGTGGGCGCCAACGTGTTCCCCTACACCGGCGCCGACGTGGAAGACGGCTTAGTGTTCGGCTTTATCGGCCCCTACGGGCTTGCTACGTCCGCCAAAGTGCTGTTTGACGCGTCGCTGGAAGGCGAAATGGATCTCATTTCCGGCGCCAACCAGAAAGATTACCACTACACGGGCATTAACGTCACGAAAGAATGCCTGGGCGAACTGTACCCCGAGAAGTTCTACGACCTGGCCAAAGCCCGCCAGGGCGACCCCTGCCCCGTCTGCGGCCACGAAACGGACATCCGCCGCGGCATCGAGATGGGCAACATTTTCCAGCTGGGCAGAAAATACACCGAATCCATGAACATGACCTACG
>JAKPBM010000086.1 GCA_029778935.1 Bacillota bacterium
CCTTTCCGGCATCATCGAAATTCGCGAGGGGCGGCACCCCGTGGTGGAAGCCACGCAGAAAGACGCGGTGTTTGTGCCCAACGACACGCTGCTGGACATGGGCGAAAACCGCATGGCCGTGATTACCGGCCCGAATATGGCGGGCAAATCCACCTACATGCGGCAGGTGGCGCTGATTGTGCTCATGGCGCAAATGGGCAGCTTCGTGCCCGCCAAATCGGCGCGGGTCGGCCTGGTGGACAAGATTTTTACCCGCATCGGCGCGGCGGACGATCTGGCCGGCGGCCGCTCCACCTTTATGGTGGAAATGAGCGAGATGGCCGACATTTTAAAGCAGGCCACGCCGCAAAGCCTTCTGATTCTCGACGAAATCGGCCGGGGCACGTCCACCTACGACGGCATGGCTATCGCCCGGGCGGTGCTGGAATATACGGCGTCGAAACGGACGCTGGGCGCCAAAACCCTGTTTGCCACCCACTATCATGAGCTGACGGTGCTGGAACAGGAGCTGGAGGGCGTCAAAAATTACAACGTGACCACCAAAAAGCGCGGCGGCGAGCTGATTTTCCTTCGGAAAGTCGTCCGCGGCGGCGCCGATGACAGCTACGGCATCGAAGTGGCGAAGCTGGCCGGCCTGCCCAAGTCCGTTATCGAGCGGGCGCGGGTGATTTTGGAAGAGCTGGAGAGCAAACAGCCGAAGGAATCCGCCCCGCCCGCCTCCGTCGAGGTGTCCGACCAGCAGAGTCTGTCTGCCGGGCAGAGCCATGCGCTGCTGGCCGAGCTGGCGGGCCTTTCGGTGGAAACCATGACGCCGCTGGAAGCCATGAACAAGCTGTTTGAACTGTCCAAACGGGCGCAGGAACTGATGTAACTTCGCGAAAGGGGAACCAAAGTGCCTTCTATCATCCGTTTAAGCCAGCAGGTGGCCGATCTCATCGCCGCCGGCGAAGTGGTGGAGCGCCCCGCCTCGGCGGCTAAGGAGCTTATTGAAAACAGCCTCGACGCCGGGGCCTCCCATATCACCGTTGAAATCCAGAACGGCGGCATCACATTGCTGCGGGTCACCGACGACGGCTGCGGCATCCCGGCCGACGAGGTGGAGACGGCCTTTCTGCGCCATGCCACCAGCAAGCTGCGCACAAAGGAAGACCTGGAAGCCATCGTCACCATGGGGTTCCGGGGCGAAGCGCTGGCGGCCATATCCGCCGTGGCGAAGGTGGAGCTGCTGACGAGGACGGAGGACGCGGAGCTGGGCCGCCGGGTGGTGCTGGCGGGCGGCGAGGTGCTTTCCAACGAGGAGGCGGGCTGCCCCAAGGGGACGACGATTGTCCTGCGCGACCTGTTTTTCAACACGCCGGCACGGCATAAATTCTTAAAAAAAGACGTAACCGAAGCGGGCTATGTCATTTCCGCCTGCCAGAGGGCCGCTTTGGCGCGGCCGGACGTGGCGTTTAAGCTTATCAAAAACGGCGAACTCGTGCTGCAAACGCCGGGCGACGGGCAGCTTAGAACCGTTATCTACTGCCTGTTTGGAAACGCTTTGGCCGAACAATTGCTGCCCGTTTCGGGCAGCCACAACGGCGTCACCGTATCCGGCTTTGTGGGCAAACCGGAAGCCGCCCGGGGCAGCCGCGCCATGCAGTATTTCTGGGTCAACGACCGCCCGGTGAAAAATGTCACGCTGCAAAGCGCCATCGAGCAGGCGTTCCGCCAGCAGATGACGGGCGGCCGGTTCCCCGTGGCGTTCTTAAACGTCACAATGAGCCCGCGGCAGGTGGACGTCAACATCCATCCGGCCAAAACGGAAGTGAAGTTCGCCCGGGAGAAAGACGTGTTCGACGCGGTGTACTACGCCGTGCGGACGGCTTTGTCGGCCAATGAGCCGGCGGAGATGACTTTTGTATCCGTGCCGCCCCGGAAGGAAGCCGAGACCGTTACCTTCCGGGAAAACCCTGTCTTGGTGCGGGCGGACGCGGAAAACGGGCGGGAGAATTCTTCCGCCATTTACAAAATGCACAAGAATTCCCCAAATGCGGGTGATATAATACGGGCAGACGACAACGTCGCTTCGGCGGGCATGGTGAGTTTGGCAGCGCTTGGCTATCTAACCGAGGAAACGCCGGACTCCTCCATGGCGGAAGCTCCGGCCGGGCGGGGCGCGGCGTTCGTGCCAAGGGAACCGGCCGGGCAGACGGCGGGGACGCAGCCGCTGGAACAGACCTCACCGGCGCGTGATACGCAGGCGGCGGGGAAGGCGGAGTATCCCGCAAGCCGCCTGGTCGCCGAGCCGGAAGCGGGCGCTGCGGCCGGCACGGCAGGGTTGGAACCGGCAGCAGGCCCTGCACCGGGCCGCCAGGGTTTTAAACCCGAGGCAGAATCTGGCGTTTCCCCCTCGGGAGTTGGGGCAAAGACAGGCTCTTTGCCGGGGCCATTGGCTCCCGGAGCAACCTCTGTGACAGAAGCGGAAGAGCAGGCACGGAACCGCCCAAACATGGAACCGCAGGCGGAACCTCTTGCGGGCCGCCCGGGTTCCGGACCGGAAGCGGGTTTTGCGGAAAGTAGGTTCAAAGCGCCGGAGCGTTTGACAGCGGAACAGGATGCCTTCGCCGCGTACCGTCCGGATACGGCGCGGCAGGCAGAGCCTGCATCGTCCCGCGAGCCGCAGGGCACGGGGCTTTCGGCGTATCCCCGCGCGGAACAGGCCGTCCCCTCCGCAGGCAAAGAAGGCGCCTTCCCGCAGGTGAAACCCGCCGTGCCCCGTATTGTGGAAGTGTACGAAGAAGTCCCGCCGGCAAGGGCGGAACGGGCGGAAAACCGGCAGCAAGCGCAAGAATCCGAATGGCGTTTTGTGGGCGAAGCAATGGGCACCTACATCATCGCCGAACGGGGCGACGCCCTCTGCTTTATGGACAAGCATGCGGCCCACGAGCGCCTGGTTTACGAAAAGCTCAAAAAAGAAGCGGGCAGTCTGCCGGCGCAATTGCTTCTGGAAGCGCCGGTCATCCATTTGGAGCCGAAGGAAGCGGCGGTGCTATTGGAAAACAGGGAGGTTTTGCTTTCGCTGGGATTTGAAATTGAGGAATTTGGCGGCGGAAGCGTCCGGCTTCTCTCCGTCCCGTCGGTTTTAGATCAGACGGACAGCCCGGCAACACTGCTTTCCGAGCTGGCGGACCAGCTTGCCAAAGGGAAAGAGCCGGGGATAGCCGCCGTGGACGAGCTGATTGCCATGATTGCGTGCAAATCGGCGGTGAAAGCAAGGGACGATTCCTCGCCGAAAGAGCTTATGTATCTGTTTACCCGGGTGATTGGCGACGAAACCCTCTGGCACTGCCCCCACGGCCGCCCGGTGCTGACGATTTTAACCCGAAAAGAGCTGGAAAAACAGTTCAAGCGGCTGGTGTAACAGATGAAGCAACCGATATTTCTGGCAGGCCCCACGGCGTCGGGCAAAACCGCCGTGGCGATTCTGCTTTGCAAAGCGCTGGACGGGGAAGTGGTCTCCGCCGACTCCATGCAGATTTATAAAGGCATGGACATCGGCACGGCCAAGCCCACCCAAGAGGAAATGGCGGGCATTCCCCACCACATGATCGACGTGGCCGATTTCCGGGAGACCTGGTCGGTGGAAAAGTACGTGGAGCTGGCTTCCGCCGTCATCGAAGATATCCTTCAAAGGGGCAAAACGCCCATTGTGGCGGGCGGAACGGGGCAGTATTTCGACGGGCTCATGTACAAGCGCCGGTTCGCCCCCGTGCAGGAAACTAACGAAATCCGAAACGAGCTGCAAAACTTTGCCGAAGAACAGGGAAACGAAGCCCTCTGGCTTCGTCTGAAAGAAATTGACCCCGAAGCGGCGGCTTTGATACACCCCAACAACGTCAAACGGGCCGTCCGCGCACTGGAAATCTGCATTTTAACGGGCAGGCCCGTTTCGGCCCACTACGCCGAAACAAAAGACCCGGAAAGAAGGTTTACCGGCCCGTTTTTTGCTATCTGCCCTGCCGACCGGGCCGTTTTGTACCGGCGCATTGACAAACGGGTGGACATTATGATAGCAAACGGCCTGTTAGAGGAGGCAAAAGCGCTTTTGGAAGCGGGGCTGGACCCCAACTCCACCGCCGGGCAGGCCATCGGCTATAAAGAGCTTTGGCCGGTGCTTCGCGGCGAAAAGACGCTGGAAGAAGCAATCGAAGACTTAAAGCAGGCGACCCGGCACTACGCAAAACGGCAGCTTACCTGGTTCCGCCGGATGCCCGCCACGTGGATTTATTACGAGGAAAGCGCCGGGGCGGAGGACCTGGCCCAGCGAATCCTTTCGGCAATCTATGAGGGAAGTTCGCCCCTAGCATAAACAGAGAGAAAAAGGAGAGAGAAGCATGCAGAAACAGGTCAACATCCAGGACAATTTCTTAAATCAGGCGCGGAAAGAACGGTTTTCCGTCACGGTGTTCCTCATGAACGGGTTTCAG
>JAKPBM010000007.1 GCA_029778935.1 Bacillota bacterium
CGAACAGTTCGTCCATCAGCCGCCGGATGCGCTTCCTTCTCGCTTCCGTTTCGTCCGCGTCCACGGTGATGTTCACCACGTCGCCCTCCCGGGCGCCGGGCAGCAGCGCCCGGTCAATCGTGTAAAAACTGCCGTCGGGCGCTTCCACGACGGCGAAATTTTCCTCAAACCGGTCGATGGTTACCTTCATACTCGGCTCCTTACTTTTCCGTTGTGACGGTGACGGTTTTGCCGTCAGACACGGCGGTGATGGTGCCGTGCACGTCCGTGCGGAACAGGGCAGCGCCCGCCTTCGTCCACGCGGACACCGTTTCCTCATGGGGGTGGCCGTAGCTGTTGTCCTTGCCGCAGCAGAATACCACGTATTGGGCCTGCGTGGCGGCAATGAGCTTTTGTGTCGAGGACGTCCGGCTTCCGTGATGGCCGGCTTTGACTACGTCGGCGGCCAGCGCGTCGCCGTACCGGGCGACGATTTCCTCTTCGCTTTCCTTTTCCGCGTCGCCCATCAGCAAAAACGCCGTATCTTTGAATTGTATCTGCAAAACGGCGGAGTAGTTGTTTAAATCCTTATATTTGTCCGACGCGGGGGCAAGGAACGTAACCTTCAGCCCCGGTTCGTCCAGAACCGTGACGCCGGCTTTGGCGGCGGTGATTTTCAGCCCCTTGTCGGCGATGGCCGTCAGCAAATTTTCGTAGGTTTTGGTGGTGTGCTCGGCTTTGGGCATGTAGACCTTGCCGATGGAAAAGGCTTTGATGACCGCCGGCAGGCCGCCGATATGGTCGGCGTGGGGGTGGGTGGCCACGAGATAGTCGATGTGGGTAATATTTTGGCTTTGAAGATACTCCACGACGGAGGAGCCTTTCTTTGCCTCGCCTGCGTCGATGAGCATGGTCTGGCCGTTAGGCAGGCACACAAGGACCGAATCGCCCTGGCCCACGTCGATAAAGTGGGCACTCAGCCTGCCCGAGCCGGTTTCCGGCTGGGTTGCAGAAGTGCCGGCGGGGGAGGAAGCGGCGGTGCTCGCCGATGTGGCCGTCTGGGTCGTCGGCGGGGAACTCGCCTTCGTCGTCGTGCCGCCGGGGGAAGCCGACGAGGTTGCCGGCGAAGCGGAGGAAGCCTCTGCCTGCGTGCCGGACGCGGGCGGCGTTTCGGGAGCGGTTGACGCGCTGTCTGAGGCGGAAGCCGACGATGCCGTCGCGCTTTGCGTTTCGGCGGGCAGGCTGCTACGGAACGCCGTTTCTGATAAAGAGGGCCGTTCCGTTATAACAGCGGACGAGCCGGCTTCCTTTGTACCTGCCCGGCAGCCGGCAAGGATAAGCAGCGACGCAAGGCAAGCCCAAACCCATCGAAAGTTATGCCTACCTCTTAGCGTTTTCAATGGAAACCTCCTTTTCTTCCGCTTCCAGGGCGTGGCGCAGAGCCAGGCGGGCTCTGGCCAGCCGGGACCTGACGGTGCCCAGTGGCAGCTTCAAAACGGCGGCGATTTCCTCGTAGGAAAGCCCGTCCACCTCCCGCATAAGCAGGATTTCCCGGTGCTGTTCCGACAGGCGGGCAAGGCCCCTTAACAGGGCTTCCCGCTCTTCTTTTAACAGAAGCGCTTCGTCGGGGGTGGGTGATTCATCGGGTTTGTCCAGCAGAAAGTCGATGGTTTCCTCGCTTAAGTCGGACAAAGGCTGGACGGTTTTCTTTTTCCGCCGGGCAAAGTCGATGCAGAGGTTGGCGGTGATGCGAAAAATCCATGAAGACAAAGACGCGTCCCCGCGGAAACGGGGCAGCGCCCTATATACCTGTAAAAACACTTCCTGGGCGATGTCCTCTGCGTCCGCCGCGTTGCGGCAGTGGCGGAGGGCGTAGGAATAGACCTTATGCTGGTACTCCCGTACGATTTCGGCAAAAGCGGCGTGGTCGCCCAGGGCGGCGCGTCGCCACAGAGAGTCATCGGAGAAGGGCATGCGTGTGCCTTTCCGGCCGGGGGGTCCGGCCTTTAGTGAGTTCCACCTGTATAAGCTAAGATTTCTTCCATCAAAGACGTAATGTCGGCCAGGGTTGAGACGGCCGTGGCCTTGGCCCGGAACACCGCGGCGCCGCGGACGCCTTTCAGATACCAAACAAAGTGCTTGCGGGCTTCCTTGCAGGCGGTGCGCTCGCCTTTCTGCTCGGCGGCCATCTGAATCTGCCGCAAAGCGCAGGCCAGCCGCTCGGAAAGAGGCGGCAACGGCGGGATTTCTTCGCCCGCCATGGCGGCGTTGGCCTGGGCAAAGAGCCACGGGTTGCCTAAAGCGCCCCGGCCGATAAGGGCCATTTTGGCGCCCGTTGTTTCCAGCAGGGCTTTGGCCGACCCGGGGGAGGAAGCGTCGCCGTTGACGATGACGGGGATGGACACGGCTTCCACCACTTTGGCCATGTATTCCCAGTCCGCATGGCCCGCGTACATCTGCTCCCGGGTGCGGCCGTGGATGCAGACGGCGGCGGCGCCGGCGTCTTCCGCCATTTTGGCAAACTCGATGCCGTTGACGCTGTTATCGTCCCAGCCCTTGCGGAACTTGACCGTCACAGGGCAGGGCACGGCCTTTACCACCGCTTCGATGATGGCTTTGGCCAGGGCGGGCTCTTTCATAAGGGCTGCGCCTTCAAAGTTGCCGGAGATTTTCGGCGCCGGGCAGCCCATGTTGATGTCGATGATTTGCGCGCCGGAAACCAAAAGGGCCTTTTCCGCCGCTTTGGCCATCACCTCCGGCTTGCTGCCGAACAGCTGCACCGCCGCCGGTTTCTCCCCGGGAAACAGGGAGAGCAGGCGGAGGGTTTTCTTGTCCTGATAACAAAGGGCCTGGGCGCTGACCATCTCCGTGACCGTGTAGGAAGCGCCGTGCTCCGCGCAGATTTGGCGGAAGGCCCGGTCGGTGACGCCGGCCATGGGAGCCAGGCCGAAATGACCGCATATGGGTACGTTTCCGATGTGCAAAACGGGAGTATTCTCCATGAAACGGGTTCCTTTTTGCGTTTTAAAGTATGATTTCCCCAAAGGAAGCGGGCACATGGAAGTTGGGGGAAGGGGCTTCCACGAAATTCCAGGCCGCAAAATGGGGCTTGGGGCATTTGTCGCCGCATTTGTAGAAGTTGCCGGCAATGGTCATGCCCGGCCGCGGCGAAAAATCGGGGAAGTATTTTTGAATATAGTCAAAGGGGATAAAGAACCGAACCTGCCACCAGACATTGCTTTCCTTCCCGTATTCTCTTACGGCGCGCATGCGGAAGGTTTTTGCCGAGTTTCCGCCGGGCTGGCCGTTGATTTTATCGGTATGGACGCCGCAGAGCATGGTGCCGGCGGAGTTGCTTTCGAAGTTTAGGTAGTTAAGGCCTTTTTCCGGCAGGGGGTTAAAGAAAAACTCCAGGCAGGAATCTTCCCAAACAGGTCCGTCCATGGCAAAGGCGGTCGTACGGATATGGGTGATAGGCTCCGTGGTTTCCAGCGCCACCCAAAGGCCGCCGGTGGTATAGTCGGGGCTGAGCAAAGCGTAGCTTTCGGGGCGATAGTCGCCGCCCCAGGGGTAGGTGTCGATGGCTACGCGCAGGCCGTCTTCGACCCGGGCGCGCCGGTTGAGTCTGTCAAATTCTTCCTCGCTGGAAACGCGGGTGGTGACGTAGCGTTTTTTGGGGGCGGTTTGCATGAGAATGCCTCCTTTAGAGCCGTTTTCCTCGTTGGCACCATTCATTATATCGCGTTTTTCTCCCGTTGTCAAAACGGCAAAGCGGGTCCGCCGGCCCCTTAACATTTGTCCCTGGGGCGGCATATGATAAAACGGACTTGTCGATTACCGCAAGTCCTTTGCTTGGACAGTTTGATAATGTTGTTTGTAGGGGAGAATCACGTCAGTGAACAGATATAAAGGCAAAGAATCGTCTCAGATGGTCGAGTTTATCGCCCGTTTCAACCAGAAGTTTGAGTCCAAGAACGGCAAAGGAAACTACCGTCAGGCGGAGAATTTCGGGGAATACGGCAACTCGGCCCGCTACGACTACGGCTATGAAGCCGAAAAAGGTTGGAACAACGGTTGGGGAACTGAACCGGACGGACGCGCGGGTTACAACGGCGAGTATGGCCGGGAGGAAAACCGCGGCGGCCGCGGGTATGACAAAGAGTACTATGGCGGCGAGGAGGAACGGGAGTTCCGCAATGGCCGCAACGGCGGTTACGAAGAGGAGTATCGCAACGGCCGCGACGGATACGACAGAGAGTACTGCGGCGGACGCGACGGAGAGTACGGCTACCGGGACGAGGACTACGACAGAGAGTACTACGGCGGCTACAAGCCCGACTACGACCGGCACTTTGATATCCGCTGCAAGTGCAAGTGCGAGCCCGTCTGGGATCACCACGACCCCTGCCGCTGCAAGTGCAAGAAAAATCACCACGACGGCAAGCACGGCTGCGGTGAACATGAACGGCCCGACTGCGGCCACGGCTATGGCGAACAGCCCGATTACGGCTACCCCGGCGGCTGGTACGAGCCCGACTACGGCTGCTATCCTCCTTATCCCCCGTATCCGCCCTGCCACGGCTACTGGCCTAAATAAGCGCGCATAAATCCGCTGGTTTTTGCGTATAATTACTGTTGTTACGGCGTGCAGCGCTGTTTTCGGCAGGGGCCTTGAAGAAGGCGTCGAAATCGGCCTGCCGCTTTAACAAAAATCCGGAAAAGGGATTCCCTTTTCCGGATTTTTTAGTTTTCCTATTTTCTTACGCGGGTGACGGAGGCGACAGCTTTCTCCGCGTTGGCTAAAGAAACGGCGCCGCCGTCGATTAATGTTTGCAGCAGGGTTTTGTTGCCGTCCTTGGTGTAGGCAAACAGCGTGTAGTAGGAGATGTAGACGAGCTTGTCTCTGGTAAACTGGCCGGAAAGCAGCATGGCGCCTTCGTTTGCAGTGAGGATTTTCTTCGACACGGCAAACTCAATGGCCGATTTGTAGTGAAAATCGGGGTTGGCGCCCGTGTCTTTGTATCCCAGCGCCCGAAGCAAAAACGTCATATACTCGTTGGCGTTGATGGCCAGGTAGTAGCCGAACATGCCGTTGCCGACGCCGATGGTGATGCCGTTTTTGACGGCGTAGGAAGCGTACGGCACCAGCCAGGGCAAAACGTCGGAAAAGTCGGTGGCTGGGTTTTTAGCCGATAGGGCGGCCGACTCTTTTCCTAGCAGGCGGATGACCAATGCCAGCGCTTCGCCGCGCAGGGCCGGGCGCTCCAGCTTGTAGCCCTTGTCGGTGCCCACAAACAGGCCCATGGTTTTCAGCGCGTCGGCCAGGTCGGTATATTGAGAGGAAGGTTTCTGCCGCGCTGTCATCTGGCCGCCGGAGACAAGCAGGGTGGCTTCCTCGTCCAGGGTTTCAAAGCGCATGCCGCCCCGCTCGGTTACGACCAGCTGCCGCCCCGTCACGTACAGCCAGTCGCCGGACAATTCCTTGCCCTGGAATACGTCGATGGCCGTGGCGGTGCCGGCGGTCAGCCCCATGGCGTTGCCCGAGAGCACGTACACCGTGGCGCCGCTGGGGACGATTAGGGAATCGGTGTCCGTCAGGCGGACAAGCTGGTAGTTGCCGCCGCCCGGGGCCATAATGCCGTTTTGATAGGGCTGCATCAGGTCGTCGACGGTCAGGTCCGCCAGGCGCTCCTTTGAGATATCGGCAAGGGCAGAATCGCCTTTTTCGCGGATGACCTGGCCGTAGGGGCCGCCGTCGTGGGAAGTTCCGAACTTTTGGTTTATATAGGTGAGCAGATACGGCTTTGTGATGTTTTCAAGGTAAGCCCGGGAAATCAGCGGGTCGGACGCCGAACCGGCGGAAAGGGAAGCGTTGGCGCCTACATCCAGTTGCCTGGCGGTGAAAACGGCGCTTCCGGCCGTAAGAACCAAAGAAAACGCGATGACAGCGGCGCAAAAACGCTTAAGGGAGAGGTTTGGCATGACGCCCTCCTTTGCTCAGTGGGAAATTTGCGATATGGGTAAACTTTGTCCGGCAAATTTTGACCGGCATTTTACCCCGTGAAAACCATTATAGGGGAAAAGGGCCCTTTTTGTCAAAATGATTCGAACGGAAAATGTTGTTATGAATAGAGTTTGTTCTTGCCGCGCAGGTACTCCACCATGGCCATGCCCGCCGCGGCCCCTTCCCCGACGGCTACGGACACCTGGTACGGCGTGCCCGTGCAGTCGCCGGCGGCGAAAATGCCCGGCACGTTGGTCATGCCTTTGGCGTCTACCAGGATGTGGCCGTGCTCGGTCAGAATGCCTAAGCGGCTGGCAAAGTCCGACGCGCCCGGCGTGCCCAGCGCCAAGAACAGGCAGGAAAGGGCAAACTCGTTGCCTTCCACATCCTTCATGCCAATTAAGCGGTCGGCGTTTGTAATGGGGTTTTTGTCCGCAATGGGGCCGGCAAGAGGGGCGGTGTGGATGATAAGGCCTTCTGGGCGCACGGTAAAGGCCGGCTCTTTGCCGTTGGTAAACAGGGTCACAGAAGCGGCGATGGGCAACAGCTCCTCCGCTTCCTTTAAGGCGTACTTGCCGTTGCCGAGCACGCCTACGGGCTTGCCCCGGTAGAAAAACCCGTCGCAGATGGCGCAGCG